>NZ_JAHDIG010000048.1 GCF_020630935.1 Bernardetia sp. | reverse complement strand
AAAATAAAAAACTATGCTTTTCGAATATAAATACGGTGGCAACACCAACATCATAAATAATTCAGAGCAAACAGCGATGTCTTTTGCTCCTGATACGCTTCGTGAACCTACTTTTTTTGTGGGTAAATTGGATAAAAAAATCCCTTTTCGTGAGGCTATTTCTGCACTTCATCATGTGGTCGTTTCAGATTTGCGCTTTAAGCCTAAAGATAAAACAGAATACAAAGCGTGGGCAGAAAAACAAGAACAAATTTGGCTTGCTGAATACATGGAATCTTTTCAAATTGAGGAAGTAAAGGCTAAGATTGTCAAAGTGAGAAAAGAACTAGATGAGGCATATAAAGAAGGACATACGATTTTACAGCCTTACTATAAAGCACAACGAGAATATTTCAGTTATCTCTATGAAAAAGACAGAGATGCATGGTTTGTACTTGACCCTGTCATTACAGTTCATCCAGATGAGGTGTTTTTTGAGTGTTTTAGTCAAGATGAATCTACGTATGGGAAGCTAAGTTGCAGCTACAATGTTTTTAAAGAAATCAATGAGTTTGAGTGTGGAACGACAAATGTAGATTATTCGGCTACGCTCTACAACGAGTTTCAAAAAATTCGTAACTACAAAGAAACTGACTTCAAAATCGACCCAAGTGGTTTTGAAGTACAAACAACAAATGAAGACAGCTACAAGGAAGTAAAAATTGATTTGCCTGATACGTGGGTACGTGGATTTTTGCAAGTGAGTTCGGCAATGACGTTACCTTCTACTACGCTAGATTTGCACCCTATGGATATTTTTAGTTTGTGTCAGTTTTTGAGGCGATTTAAGGAGAAGAAAAGTCCTCGTTCGTTGCGCTTTGTTTTAGAACCCAATCAGCCTATCAAAATTATTATTGAGCCTTGGAATAAAGAAATGGTCTTTCATCGTTCGATATATACTGGAAATGAAAGCAAAGAAATTCGTATTTGGGGACGCAGACGCATCTTGATTTTGGAAAGACTTATTCCTATTGCTAAAAATTTTAAAGTTGTTTTGCTTGGTTCTGGTTTGCCTTCGTTTTTTATTGCCGAATTAGAAGCAGACATGACTTTTACTTTAGGACTTTCTGGCTGGACTTCTAACGATTGGTCAAGGGCAGGAAATTTTGACCTCATGGCACCACGAAGCGAAGTAGATGATTTTACTAAAAAGACAGTTTTTAATGCACTCAAACAAAACTGGTTTGAAAGTTCGGCATCGCTGGCTCGTCGTCTGAACTTAGATAACAAAACGGTTTCGGCTGCTCTTGCTGCCTATACGCAAGCAGGAAGAGTAATTTATGATTTGAAAATGGGTGTTTATCGTGTTCGTGAACTTTCTAAAGAACCTTTGCCAATGGAAAAGCTACGTTTTGCAAGTGAGCAGGAAGAAAAAGCTACCAGCTTTATCAAAAATAATGGCGTGCAGGTACAGGTAGAAGAAAATAACTTTAAAATCAAAAACGGAGAAGAAACCAAAACACTTTTGTTGAGGGGAAGAGTTAGAGATAAAAATACAACGTATCCTACAACTGTCAGAATAGACAACGATGAGCGAATTATCGATGCTACTTGTGAGTGTAATTTCTACAATATGAATAAATTACGTAAAGGAGCTTGTGAGCATATGTTGGCGACACGAATGTTTTTTAATAAAATGGAAACTGAAAATGTATGATTTTTATTTTTAATATTTAAAACATTACCTTTGTTTTTTTAAACAACTAAATAATCTTTGAAATATGTTATCAAAACTATCATTCAAAATCTTTTTCGCTCTTATTTTTACTACTTTAATACTTTCTTCTTGTAAGAAAAATAATGAGCTTCCTCCAGATGTAGTAATTTCCTTTGATGAAAGTCCAGAAGGATATAGTATTAATGAAGTAGTTACTTTTACAAACACTAGCCAACACGCTGATAAAGACTCTTATCGTTGGACAATACAACGTTTGGGAGTCAATTTTATAGGAGATATTGATACTGAATTATTACTAGACTCTTCTGATGAGGATATACAATTTACTTTTCCATCAGTAGGATTTTATCGTGTTACACTTACTGGTTCTAACTCTAATAGCTTTGGGCAAAGTCAGAGAACCTTTAATTTCTAAAAAAATATTTCATTAGAAAATAAAAAGACTTTCATTAACTTAAAATGAAAGTCTTTTTTATAGAATAGAGTTTTAGATTTTATCTATCCTTCAATAGAATCAAAATCAAAGGTTTCTAAGAATTTAGTAGTAAAATCTCCTTCTTTGAATTTAGGATGATCCATAAGTTTTAAATGGAATGGAATCGTTGTTTTGATGCCTTCAATAACAAATTCTTCCAAAGCTCGCTTCATTCTTACGATGGCTTCTTCCCTTGTCTGTCCAACAGAAATAAGTTTGGCAATCATAGAATCGTAGTGAGGAGGAATGCTATATCCTGCATAGACGTGCGAATCTACACGAATGCCATGTCCACCTGGGATATGCAAATGTGTAATCTTACCAGGGGAAGGACGGAAGCCTTTTGTTGGGTCTTCTGCATTGATTCTACACTCAATACTAAATGATTTTGGATAATAATTTCTACCCGAAAGAGGCATTCCAGCAGCTAATTTAATTTGTTCTTTTACCAAATCAAAGCTCGTAACCTCTTCTGTGATAGGATGCTCTACTTGAATACGAGTATTCATTTCCATAAAGTAGAATTTCTTATACTTGTCCACCAAAAACTCTACTGTTCCTGCACCTTCGTATTTAATAGCTTTCGCAATCGCTACGGCAGCCTCACCCATTTCATCACGCAATTCTTGTGTCATGATAGGTGAAGGAGTTTCCTCTACCAATTTTTGATGACGACGTTGGATAGAACAATCTCTTTCCGATAAGTGACATGCATCACCTTTGCCATCTCCAAAAACTTGAATTTCTACGTGTTTTGGTTCTTCTACAAATTTTTCTAAGTACATCGCACCATTTCCAAAAGCAGCTTCTGCTTCTTGTGTGGCAGATTTCCAAGCCTTTTCAAATTCACTTTCTTCTTTGATGATACGCATTCCACGACCACCACCACCAGCCGTCGCTTTAATAATGACTGGGTAGCCTACTTCTTTGGCTACTTTTATTCCTTCTTCTAAAGATTCTAATAATCCATCCGAACCAGGGACAGTTGGAACGCCAGCAGCTTTTACAGTTGCTTTGGCAGTTGCTTTGTCTCCCATTTGGTTTATCATATCTGCACTTGCACCAATAAATTTTATATCGTGTTCTTCACAGATAGCAGAAAATTCAGCATTTTCAGATAAAAAGCCGTATCCAGGGTGGATAGCATCTGCATTTGTAATTTCAGCAGCAGCAATAATATGAGGAATTTTGAGATATGAATCTCTACTTGGGGCAGCACCAATACAAACAGCTTCGTCAGCAAAACGAACATGCAAACTATCTTTATCAGCAATCGAATAAACAGCGACTGTCTTTATGCCTAGTTCTTTACAGGTTCTGATAATTCGAAGTGCAATTTCTCCTCTATTAGCAATTAATATTTTGTTAAAAAGTTTCAAGCCTTTTGTCAGTTATCAGTAATCAGTTACTCATAATCAGTTACCAGTAATCAGTAATCAGTAATCAGTAAATCAACTACCAGTTTATGAATCAAAAAATTAAAGAATAGTGATAAGATTATTTTCATTCCTAATTTATCACTAATCATTGAACACTAATCATTAATTAGGTTCAATCAAGAATAAAGGTTGGTCGTATTCTACTGGTGTAGCATTTTCTACGAGTACCTTTACAATCTTACCTGAAACATCAGATTCAATTTCATTAAATAATTTCATTGCCTCAATAATACAAATTGTTGCGCCTTCTTTGATAGAATCTCCAACATTTACAAAAGGAGCTGCTTCTGGGTTTTCAGAGCGATAGAAAGTTCCTATCATTGGAGACTTTACAGTAACATAATTTCCTGTATCTGCTGCTGGTGTAGCTTCTTCTTTTTTAGTTTCTGTCTGTGGAGTAGCAACTGGAGCTTGTGTTTGTTGTGGAGTCGCTTGCTGTACTGGAGGAGCTACTTGTTGTGTATATTGCTGAATAGGTTGTGCTGCAACTATGCTATTTTCTGCACTTCTTTTTACACTAACTTTAAATTTATCTGTTTCTATTTTTACTTCTTCTAATCCTGTTTGGTTGATAAATTCGATAAGTTCTTGGAGTTCTCTTGGTTTCATGCTCATAAAATATGGCTTTTTATGTGAGTTTAAAATCGTGTTAGGTCAGAGCAAAATTATTTTGCTCATTTTCTATTTAATGCCCTAAAAATAGAAATAAAAAACGGTTTTTGAGAAGTATCTGTTAAAATACTTTCAAAAACCATTTGTTAGAAGGTTGATATTCTTATTTGTTACGAATACGTTCCATATACGAACGCTCTGTTGTATTGATTTTGATTAAATCTCCTTCATTGATAAATAAAGGAACTTGAATTTCGGCACCTGTCTCTAAAGTTGCAGGCTTAGTAGCATTAGTTGCTGTGTCGCCTTTTACCCCAGGTTCGCTGTATGTAACCAAAAGCTCAACATATCCAGGTACTTCACACGTTAGAATTTCTTCTGTTTCGGCGTGTACCATCATTTCTACCACCATTCCTTCTTTCAAAAACTCTGAACGCTCTACCATTTCTGCTGGAACGAAAGTTTGTTCATACGTTTCATTGTGCATAAAATGAAAGCTATTTTCATCTTGATAAAGATACTGATAAGGACGACGCTCTACACGCACTGGTGTAATTTTATGTCCTGCTGAAAATGTATTATCAATTACACGTCCTGTAACTACATTTCTTAGTTTTGTACGTACGAATGCAGGACCTTTCCCAGGTTTTACGTGTAAAAATTCTGTTACTACATAAAGTCCGTTATTAAATTCGATACAAAGACCGTTTCTTATATCTGAAGTACTTGCCATAATTTTGGAGAATTACGAATTAATGAATTACGAAATAATTATTCAGCGAAGTTAATTGAAAAGACTACAATGCCAATTATGTAAAGCTAATTGAACAATCAGTAACCTATAAAGTAAATCGTAATAATTACAGTTTTTTTATAAAGTGCAAAATTAAGAAAAGTAGTTGAGAGTTTAATAATTATTCAGACAAAAATTGCCATGCTACAAAACGTGTTTTCTTATTTCCGTGTTCCATATCAATGGTTTTATACTCTACATTTTTCTTGGTTAGAAGACTATAAATTCTAGCCAAATTCTCTTTTTTAGAAACCAACACCGTAAACCAACCCACTTGATTTTTAAAATCTACGCTTTGTTTTATCATTCGCTTTATGAAAAGAGCCTCTCCTCCATTGCACCAAAGTTCGTTGGATTGTCCTCCAAAGTTTAGTGTTTCAGTAGTTTTTAGGTTTTTGGTTTTACTTGTAGCTGCTTTTTGAGCTTCTTTTTTTGAGGAATGAAAAGGTGGATTACAGATAGTAAAATCAAAGTATTCATTTTCTTGTATGATGCCTTCAAAAATATTTGCATTTGAACTCTGATGGCGAACTTCAATATTTTTTTTTAATTCTTTTTGAGCTGTGATATTTTTCTGTGCTGATTGAATTGCTATTTCCTCAATATCTGTCCCT
This sequence comes from Bernardetia sp., assembly GCF_020630935.1. NCBI lineage: Bacteria > Pseudomonadati > Bacteroidota > Cytophagia > Cytophagales > Bernardetiaceae > Bernardetia > Bernardetia sp. Next base: position 33,370 of record NZ_JAHDIG010000048.1, on the reverse strand, counting down.
ACCATTTTCCAATCAAAAAGTTGAGTTGCCAAGATAGGATAGATACAGTTTGCTCCTGTGCCAATGTCAAGCCCTTTTATGTTTTTGGTTTTGCCTTCTTCTTTCAATAAGTCATTGATATAGTATAAATAATCTGCTCTGCTCGGCACAGACGGACACAAATACCCTTTTGGAATAGCCCAGTTTTCTACTTGATGATGATATTTTAAAAGTGATTTATTAAGGTAAAATACAGCTTCTGGATTTGAAAAGTCAATCGTTTGAGTGCCATACTGATTTTCAAAAACGTATTTTTCTAGTGCTGGGACACATTCTATCAATATTTTGAAATTATAAGGCGAGTTATGGATATTTTTTGGATGCAAAATGGTTGTTTTCTAAAGAGAATATTTATTTTTGGTTTCTTTGTAGGTTAGGCTTCCAGCCTGACTTTAGAATACAAATTGTAGATTTAAATAAAAAAAGCCAAAGTTTATTTTTTGATAAAATCAATTTTTGAAACTTTATCATTTTAAAGACCAGTCTGGAAGACTGATGTACAAATAAGAATGCAAATTTATGCAAACCACACAAAAAAACGCTTTAGAAAAACTAAATACAGTCCTTTCTTTCATCAAAAATGCTTTTGTTGGAAAAGATGAAGTTATTGATTTGCTTGGTATTGCGCTTATTGCAAGAGAGAATGCTTTTCTTTTGGGCGCACCTGGTACAGCAAAAAGTGCTATTGTCAGAATGCTCTCTAATTCGGTAGAAGACGGACAAAATTTTGAGTATTTGCTCACTCGCTTTACCGAACCAAATGAACTTTTCGGAGCGTTTGATATTCGAAAACTCAAAGAAGGCGAACTCATTACTAATACAACAGGAATGCTTCCAGAGGCTTCTGTTGTCTTTTTAGATGAAATTTTCAATGCTAATAGTGCGATTTTGAACAGTCTTTTGATGGCTCTGAATGAGCGAATTTTTAGGCGTGGACAGGAAACGAAAAAACTTCCTGCACTGATGTTTGTCGGAGCGAGCAATCAACTGCCAGAAGACGAGGCTTTAGGCGCACTTTTAGACCGTTTTTTGGTGCGTGTAAAGTGTGAAAATGTACATCCAGATAGTTTGCAGGCTGTTTTGATGGCTGGTAGAAAATTAGAAAAAGGTAAATTAAATGGTTCTGATGAAAATGAGCAGCCGAAAATCACACCTCAAGAAATTATTGAGCTGCAAAGCCTTTCAAAGCAAGTAGATTTGTCTGATGTTTTGAAGACGTATTTGGATTTGATTCATAGTTTGAGAAATACAGGTGTAAAAGTTTCTGACCGAAGAGCTGTAAAAGTGCAGAATTTGGTAGCTGCAAGTGCTGTAATGTGTGGACGTGAGAAGGCGATTTTGTCTGATTTGTGGGTTTTGAAATACATTTGGGACAATGAAGAACAAGTAGAAATCTTGCAGGGAATCATTAATGCTGTCATTGAGAAAGATTTGGACAAGCAAAATGAAACAGAAAATCATCTTACTAATCATCCACAAGCTCTTTCTAACAACATTCCTAATGCAGAAGAATTGATAAAGGAAATTATGAGCTTGCAAAAAGAATGGGAGCAGGAAAACCAAAGTTTTGAACAGAAAAACTTGATAAAAGATAAGTTGCGCTACTTGCAAAATCGTTCGAATTGGATAAAAAATACGCAACACAAAACGCATATTCAGACAGAAATAGAAAATTTGTGGCAGAAAATTTTAAAATCGGTATAAATGAACTTCTACTTGCAACTACACATTTCACAAAAAGAAAATCTAGCAGCTATTCGCCACTACGAACATCTCAAAATGGCAATAGATGATGATTCTGTATGGATAAAAAACTTAACAGAAGAACAAGTAGAAAGCAAGACTATAAAAATCTTGACACAAAAAGCTGTCTATTATGAAAAAGATGGAAAACTATATTTGCAAAATAGTCTTTTGCCACAGCGAAACGTTCCCTCTCTGCTTTGGACAGATATAAAACGAGCTATTCCGATAAATTTACCAAGTGTTTTTGAAAATAATTTTGATATTCAAAGTGTAAATGTAGTTCAGCCAAAACTTATAGTTTCAGAAGAAGAACGAGAAGCTAAGGCAATGTTAGTTTCTGTGAGCGAGTTAGAAAATTATATCAAAACTGCTCCAGCCGTTCGGTTGAAAAACTTGAAGTGGGTAATTTTAGAAAACGAATTTGATTCATCACAAACAAAAGCCTTCATTTTGGGAACACCACTTTTACCAATTCTTTCATCAACTATCAAAACATTTTGGCAAAAGGATAATCTTTTCATTCCGACAGGCTACGATTTTCAGTTTCCAATGTTACAAGAATCTATTTCGGAAAGGCTAAAAAATACAGCGTATAGCAGTTGGTATGAAAATACAATTATCAAAACAGAAGGAAATAAGTTTAATCAAATCTTTGATGATGAAGCGGATTTTTTGGAAGACCGTTTTTATAGTGTATGGAATGAAGAAAATCAGTTTTTTTTGATTCCAAAAAGTGATTTTATGCCACTAAGTAGGAGTTCGTTTAGGATGAGCTTTAGATAAATTTAGATTTTTATGTGTAGTGAAAAGGTATGTCTTTTCTTTACAAACCATTGATTTTAGAATCAAAACTAAATAAAAACGTGTAGGTCAAATGGCTTGCCTTTGACTGTACTTTATAATCAGAACACAGATATAACAGATTTTACAGATACAACACAGATTTTTTATTGAAATAATTGTAAATCAAATCCTTTGACCTCAAAAAAATACAAAGTAAAAAATGGCATTTCATTATTTTCAGAGTTACGACAATTATTTTTGGCAGTGGGAAGAAAACGGAGAGGTGGTTTCTATTCCCAATGGTCAGACGATTGCATATCGAAATTATTTGATTGAAGTATTGGAAACTTTAGCACCACAGACTTTGCCGTCTTTTGGGCTTATTTTGTTAGGACTTATCGGTACGAATGTTAGTTTTTCGGAGAATGATTTGGAAACGATAAAACAAAATTTTCGTTCAGCAGAAACCTATGAAAAGGAAGGAAAACACTGGGAACAAAATATTGATAAAGCATTTAATTTATTGCGAATTTTAAAAACACTTCCTAATGAATACAAGACAGGAACAAAACGCATTTTGGTTCTGCAAGCTATTTTTGAGAATACACACAATTCTATTTCTGTAAAAAAATCTAAACGTTTAATAGAACAGTTAAAAGAGAAGGATATAGACTCACATAAAGAGCTTTTGAGTTACTATCCATTAAACAGCGACTTCAAGCCGATGGGATTGGTGGCAGATAAATTCCCCACAAGAGAGTCTATTCTAGAAAAAATAGCATCTATTCCACGCATCAAACCCCAAAAAATAGAGGTAGAAGACGATAAAAAACAACAGCCAAGCAAAACCAAAGAAACTGACCTTATAGAAGAACTTCAAAAAGATAAAGATACGTTTGTAATTGGCTCGCTTATTCCATCGCTTTTTGCAGGTCTGAATATTCCTTTTCACAATACACAACCGAGCCAACAGCCGTTGGGAGGTGTTTCAGATTTGACAAACAAAGGTTCTTACGACAGACTTCTCATTTCAGAGTATGCCAATGATGATTTGATTTTTCTCTCTCGTCTTGCCAACAACGAAGCTCTTTTTATCAACAGAGAAGTTCCTCCTCATCAGAATGATTCGGAACGTATTTTTCTAATTGATATTTCGCTTAAAAATTGGGGAACTCCAAAAATTTTAACATTTGCTGTAGCGATTGCGATTGCAGAGCATCCGAAGAGTGATTTTGTTTGTCATTTTTATCTAGTGAGTGAAAAAAAATATCAAAAAATAGCATTAGATACAGTTCATAATGTAATTCAAAGTTTGCTGCATTTTGGTACAGACCTCACAGCAAAACAGGGAATAGAGACATTTTTCGATGAAAATATCAAAGAACTAGATTTAAAAAACAAGGAAGTATTTTACCTTTCTTCCACAGAAGCAATCCAAAACACAGAAACCAAAACAGCCTTAGAAGAATACAAAAAATATATTTCGTATTGGATTCATACCGATTTAGAAACTGAAAATTATGAAAATAAAGGCAAAGTAACGCTTTATAAAAAGAAGCAAAACAGCAAAACGCATATTCAAACGCTCAAATTAGATTTGAATAGACTTTGGGCAAATTCGCCTACTAGAAAGAACAGAAGAAAGAAAAATAAACAGGAGCTACAACTCTACTCTTTAATTTTGAAAAATGCAGGAAGTAGAAAACTAGAGGTTATCAAGAAAATCCGTGATATAATGGAAGTTTCATTAGGTAAAGCGAAAGATGTAGTAGAATATACTCCTCAAACGATTAAGAAAAATCTTTATTTAAAAGAAGCCAATAGATTAAGAGACGAGTTTGAGGAAATTGGTGCAGTAGTGCAGCTTATTGAAGAAGAGAAGGAAAGCAAGAATACCGTCTTCGAATGTCCAATTTTATTTCCAGAGGTGAGTTCTAAGATAAAAATGTATTTTTCAGATACAGAGTTTTACATGATTACGAATCAGAAAAGTCTAATGCGACTTACTTTATCTAAAAAACATCAAGGTTATTATGTGGAGAAAGGTTGGGAAAGGCTAAATCAAAATTTGAAGTATAAAGGTGGTGATGTGCAAATAGGTTTAGATGAATTTGAAGAACGTATAATTTTAATGTTTGATGCAAGCATTAAAGAAATTTCAATACAAAATGTAGGAAAGGATTTTATTAGAAAGAAAATTAGTTTTCCCCAATGGAAATGGTCTTCTTACTCACGGTTTGTACATTTTAAAGGACTTTTTTATTACATTCAATCTCCAATAGAGTATTCAGAAATAGAATGGGATTCTATTGGAGATAGAGAAATAGAAATTACGACACACAATGAATCAGCTTCTCAAAATTTGATTGATGCTTACAACGAATACTCTAAAAATATATCAAAAATACCGAAAGCATTAGACTTACACTCTGTCTTAAAGAACGTAAAACAGGTTTATATAAACTCTGAAAATGAATTGGTTATTTCCAAGCATAAACTTATTCTCAACACAGGAAAAATTATAAAATTAGAAGTAGCCGATTATAGAGCAGCAAAGAAAATTATGGCACATGCAGAATCTAAAAACGAATTTGTTTTTCCAGATGGCAGTTCTATTTATTGTGATAAAGATGGAATGTTTGTCTTGAAAAGCAGTGATATAGCCATTCCTGTAATTTATGTCCCTGCTTGCTTAGATACGTCTTTAGGAGTAGGAACAGATGAATTTTTTGCTGGCAATACTTATTTTTTGCCATTGGAAACGCATTTAAAACAGATAGAAACGACAGAATTTTATAAAAAAACTATTCAGCAGTTTATTAATAGTATTTTAGAATCTGTTACAGACTAATTTTGTAAATTTGAGAAACTTCAATATCCTAAACGACGGCTTTAGTCCTCGTTTACGGTTGCTAATTATTAAAAAATTGCCATTGTTGGTGTTCCCACCAATGATAACTTTCACATATATGAAAAAATCTACACAATGCGTCCATAGTGGAACGTACTTCGACGAAAAAACAGGTGGTGTAAATACGCCTATTTATACTTCTACGGCTTATACGTATGATAGTGAAGGACAAATTCCTTATCCTCGTTATTTCAATACAATAAATCAAGAAGTAGTGGCTCAAAAAATTGCTACTTTGGAGCGTGGGGAGGCTGGACTTATCTTTTCTTCTGGAATGGCTGCCACGATGTCAGCACTTTTGGGAGTATTGCAGGCAGGCGACCACTTGATTTTACAGAATGATATTTACGGAGGAACACATTATGCAGTAGGTGAGCAGCTTTCAAAACTAGGGATAGAATCTACTTTTGTAGAAGGACGCACGTTAGAAGATTTTAAAAAGGCTATTAAACCAAACTCAAAAGCTATTTTCATCGAAACGCCTTCTAATCCACTTCTTTTGCTTGTCGATATTGCAGAGATGGCAAGTTTTGCGAAGGAAAATAATTTGATTTCTTTTATTGATAATACATTTGGAACACCAATTTTTCAAAATCCGTTGCGCTTAGGAATTGATGTGGTGATTCATAGTGGAACAAAATATTTGGCAGGACACAGCGACCTCTCTTGTGGCGCAGTCGTAACCTCTCAAAAACTGATAGAAAAAATACATCATGTAGCCTTCAATTTTGGTGGAAATTTAGATGCTATGGCTACATCACTTTTAGAAAGAAGTATCAAAACGCTTGCACTGCGTGTCAAAACACAGGCTAAAAATGCTCAAAGAATAGCAGAAGCGTTGCAGAAATTACCACAAGTTAAAAATGTATTTTATCCTGGACTTCCAAATCATCCAGACCACGACATTGCCAAAAAACAGATGAAAGGAGGATTTGGTGCAATGCTTTCTTTTGAGTTAGATACAGATAAAGAAGGTAGAGCGAAGTTTGTTCGCCATTTAGAACTGATTTGTAAGGCTGTGAGTTTAGGAGGTGTAGAGAGTACAATTACAGAACCTGTTTTTACCTCACACGCAAAAGTACCAGTAGAGATGCGTGAAAAAATGGGAATTACAGAAAATTTGTATCGTCTTTCTGTTGGAATTGAAGACGCTGAAGATTTGATTGAAGACCTTACAAATGCTATTCAAACCATAGAAATCCGAAGTAAAAAAAGTGTTTCAATATAAAAGTGTAGGTCAAAGGGCTTGTTTTTGACCTCAAAACTAAAAAATGACATAGAATACTAATAAAAATGCCTTGTTATGTTGTATTTCCTTATAATTTATGAGATAACAAGGTTTTATACTCTGATACCAAGTATGAGCATATCATCCACTTGTTGATAGTCTTGCTGCCAATTATCTATCGTTGTACCTAATTCCTTTTTTTGGATATTCATAGGCTTATCAGCTAGTTGTAAGAGTAATTGCTTGAATTTTTTACTCATAAATTTGCGTTTATTAGCTCCACCCGTTTGGTCATAGAAACCATCTGAAAAAGCATATAAGCAGTCTCCTTTTTTTAGTTGTATATGGTGTGTATGAAAAGGCTGTTCCTTAGGATAAATACCTACTGGTTGTGCATTTGGCTTTAGTTCAATCAAATAGAATGATGATTTTTTGTCTTCTGATTCTATTAGCCTTACTCTTTTGTTTTCTTTTAATTCTACAACATCGTTGCAGTTAGGTTCGTATTTCCTCACTATATAAAGTGGGTTATGAGCACCTGCAAAGCGAAGTTGATTATCTGATTTACAAATAGTAAAAAAAGCCATATCTATCCCATCTTTATTTGAGTTTGAGCCTAAATTCTGCCTAAGTGAGCGTTTGACATTTTTACGCATCTCGTCCAATATTTGCCCTGGCAAAACTTTGCCACTACTTACCATTTGATTTAGAAATGAAATTCCAAGCATACTCATAAAAGCTCCAGGTATGCCGTGTCCTGTACAATCAGCAACAACAACTACCACCTCATCTCCAATATCTCTTACCCAATAATAATCCCCACTAACTACGTCTCGTGGACGCCAAAAAACAAAGTGTTCAGCAAAGTTATTTTTCAGTGCTTGTGTAGATGGAATAAGTGCCTGTTGTATGCGACTTGCATAATTTATACTTTCTTTAATTTTTTGATTAGCATTTTCAGCCTTAATTTTGGCATCTTTATTTCTAATCCTCAATCTATTTGTATTAAAGAGTAAGTATATTATTACCAACAAAAAAAGGTTAGCAAAAATAATATATGCAATATCGAAGATAATTGAGCCGTAAAATTCTTTAGCCGTTTCGAAGTGGAATATTTTCCATTTGGAATTTGGTATGTCTGAAACAAATATTCGTTTGTTTTTATGCCATAAAAAAGTTTGTTTATCAAATATTTCTATTTGACTGGAATCACCAATTAGATGGGATAATGTAGGAATTGAATCAGAAGTCACAATGTTTTCCAATGTACTGGAAACTAATTGATTATAATCATCAACCAAACTGATGTGCTGGTCTTTAAAAGTATTACTTTTTAAGTAATCTGCAATATTGACAAACAACATGTCAATGGAAATATTCCCCTTAAACTCCCCTTTGTGATATAAAGGTATTCCTGCTGTTGTCATAAGTCCTTTTCCTCCAGTATCTATATAAGGTTTTGACCAAAATATACTTTTGCTAGGGTTGTTTTTAGGTAAGCCAGAAGTAAACAAGTCAAATGTGATATATTCATCACTAAAAAAAGCAAAATCCTCTGTGTATCTAGGGGTTAAATTGAAAAAATTTGCTTTTGAAATGTAGTACGTAAATGGTGAGTTAGGCAAAATACGGCTAGTACTGATAAAAGACTTATTCAAAGTTTCTGCCATATAAATTTCTTGAATTTTATCATTAGATAAATTCTTTATAGACCCTGTACCAGTAACCCTACCAAATGATGTTAATGTATCACTTTTTTCAGGCTGTAATTCCCATCCTTTTCCTTCAACCTCAACTAATCTGCTTGTGATATATTGCGTATCAAAATTATCAGACATTAGTTCTTCTGCCCTACTTTGCAACATCAACAGTTGATAATTGTATTTACTTACAAATGAACTCACACTTAGTGCTGTTTCATTAACCAAAATTCTTGTTTCTTTATCTTTATCTAAAATAATATTTCTGATAGAGTAAGCAGTAAAGCCGATTGCTAAAAGAAAACAAAAAGGTAAAACTATGAACTCAATTTTTCTAAATTTCATACTTGTTGATTTTGAGTGTCTCTACCGTAAATCAAGGTTTTTTATTTTTATAAGTGCAGGATATTTTTTGTTGAAGTAAAATAAGATAGAAAGTCAAGTTATGGAATATTTCACAAAAACGTAATAAAACTACATTTCAAGTTCTTAACCATTACTTTCGCCACATTGTTATAAGGGCAATTTTTTAGTGTTATATTTTTAGTAGCTTCGCAAAGCTATTTCTTGACAAAATATTGTTTTGTTTCTTCATAGCGTTGGTTTTGTAAAACCAACGCTATGAAGAAAATACGTCTTAAATGTTACTATCCTTATACTATAATTTAATCATTCTACGAGTTTTGAACTGATTTATTTTTATAAAAACTCATAAAAAGTTACAAATACTTATAATTTACAAATCATAAGATTTGAAAAATGATAGGATATAACTTTATGATTTTTGACGCTTTTTGTGTTTTCAATAAAGACTATTTTTTATTGTCTTTTGTTTTTGGAAGCCCTTGAGAATAAGTTTTTACAAACTGCTCCATTTCTGGCTTCAAACGCTTGTAGAAATTCGTGTTTTCTTTATCTCCTAGTTCCATTGCTTTTTTTGCTAGTTTTACAGCTGCCTCTGCACCACTAGGAACACCACCTGTTTTGCTACGAGCTACCAAAACACGAGCCTTTACCCAGTTGTTGTAATAATGGTCTTTCAAAGCAAGTGACTTATCAATCCACTCTCTTGCTTGTTCTAAATTTTGGTCATTTTCCATATAATATTCAGCTGATTGTGCGTACGTGTACCAAAGATTATCAGCTTGTTTTAGCGTAGCTTCAATAGTTGAAATCACTTTTCCAACAGAATTGACATTTGCTGTGAAAGAAACTTTCGTATTTGCCCAAAAAAGTGAAATTGTTGCAGCCTTATCTTCAACAGCTTCTATCATAAAGGTCATACGCTCAAAAGCCATTGGCGATGTTGAAGATTCTACCTCAACTCTAACGACATCTTCTTGTTCACTATATTTTCCTGCTCCCCACTGCTCTGCATTTTTATTAATAATGATTGTCCATTTGTCTTTATTTGGAATGGTAAAAAGAGCATAAGTTCCTGCTTCTACTTTTGTTCCATCAATGGTAACATCATCAGAAAAAGTAATGGCTGTTGCTTTGTTTGCACCTGTGCGCCATACTTCACCATAAGGAACAAGTTCTCCAAAAATAGTACGTCCACGCATAGCAGGAGATGAGTATTCTATCGTAATATCTGTAAGTCCTGCTGTTTGCTTCACCATAGCAAGAGGACTTGGCTGTGGCATTTCAATTTGAGCAAAAGCAGAAAAACTAAAAAATAGAGCCATAAAAGCCACTAATACAAAACTAAAAGTCGAAGTTTTTAACATAAAAATTGTGATAACAATGAATAAATAAAGGTAGATAATCGCCAAAAGGCAATGAATATCTCTCTTGTTTCTATAAGCAACAAAGATACCTCTCTTCATTTATTTCTTGTAATTCTGTACTGATAATAAAATTTAAAATCAGATACACACCACGAGAAATGATTAAAGTTTGTTTATTTAAGTCAGACTTTTAGTCTGATGAAAAAGATTAAAAAGCCCTTATTTTAGTCAGAAACTTAATTTTTTGAATTTATCAGACCAGTCTGTAAAACTGTCACACAAAATTAATCGTGATAACGTTTATTAAAAATAATGTGAACTCAGGATTAAAAACCAATCTTAAATGCTTCTCTATATACTACAGAAACTATTTTCGGTCTGAATGTTAGGGATTATGCAACTTTATTTTGATATTTATTTTCATACATTCTATTATCTCTTACTAAAGCAAAGGCTCTAACGAGGCTGAACTATTTTTAATTAAGGTCAGCCCAAAGGGCAGTACCGAAGATTAAAAGAATGTCGTAACTCATTGATAGTCAATAAGTATAATCCCGAGTTCACGTTAAAAATAAGATTTTGTAGTGTTTTATTTGGAAATATGAAATAAAATGTAAAAATTACAGATTAGATTATCCAAATTCTTTTCCTTTAAGCGTTATTTGGTTGTAAGGCGTTACTATTTTTCATTTAGCTTCATTTATGAATTCATCTAACTTCAATAAATTTATAGAAGATTTTTCCTCTATTAGCTCTTCAGATACGAATACTTTTGACAGAATTGTAAAAAAGTATCCTTACTTTCAAACAGCCGTACTTTTTTTAGCAAAGTCGAATCCTGTTCAAGAAAATACACAAAAGGCTGCCCTTCGTTCGGCTGACCGTAAGGTGTTGCGTTCTTGGTTAGACGATACATATAGACAAAAGCTGGCACAAGAAAAAAAAGAGGCAGAAGCGAGAAAAAAGGTCTTAAAGGTAGAAGAAACGCACAAGAGTGAAAACTTGGATATTAATACTGAATCTATTAATGCCTTTGATAAACTTGTCGGTACGACTACAATCATTGAGGAAAAAGTAGACGAAATACATTTAGAAGAAAATACAAAACAAGAAGTTGTTTTAGAAGAGACAGAGTCTTTGGAAGAGGTAACAAATGAAGAGAATTCAAATAGTAGTTTTTTTGATGAGGTAGATAATACAGTTACTACTGTGAAAGAAGAAGTAGAAAGCAAAACTGATTCATCCAGTTTTTTTGATGATTTAGAAAATAATGACGAGGTAGAAAAAGTAGAAAGCACAACAGGAGATACTGATGTTAGTTTCTTTGATGAAGTAGAAGATGCTCAAACGCCCATTTTTGAAGAGCAATCTGACATAAAGAATCCTTTACCAATAAATAATGAGACTGCTAATACTAACTTTTTTGACGAAGTAGATGAGATAGAAAATGAAATGCAAAGTGAACCTATTTTTAAAGAGCAATCGGATATAAATGAACCTTTAGAAATAGAAGTACCCTCCACTACTACTAATTCTAATTTTTTTGACGAAGTAGATGAGATAGAAAGTGAAGTACAAAGTGAACCTATTTTTAAAGAGCAATCAGATATAAATGAACCTTTAGAAACCAAAGTTCCCCCTACAACTACAGATGCCAACTTTTTTGATGAAGTAGAGAATCCAACATCAGACGAACCTATTTTTAAAGAGCAATCAGATATACACGAGCCTTTAGAAACCAAAGTTCCTCCTACAACCACAGATGCCAATTTTTTTGACGAAGTAGAAACTGATGATGAGATTTTTGGAGATGCTCAAAAAGATTTAGACAGTTATACATTCCCCGAATTTAAAGAAGATGAGAGCAAAGGAGAAGATAAAGCTAAAAAATCAGATGAAGGAGGTAGCTTCTTCGATGATATCTAAAATGAAAAAAACTGGAGGTATGGCTTGAATCCTCTAAAAATTCGGTTATACCAATTCCTTCCAGCCATTTTTATCGATATTTTCTACATCACCTATTACTTTGTCTTTTAGGTTTTCTTTAAATGTATCTAAACGAGAGCCTAATTTTTCGTCAGCACTACCTAAAATTTGAGCAGCCAAAATACCAGCATTTTTTGCGCCATCTAATGCCACCGTAGCGACAGGAACTCCAGAAGGCATTTGTAAAATAGACAACACTGAATCCCATCCGTCAATAGAGTTTGAAGATTTTACGGGTACACCAATGACAGGCAGCGAAGTAAGTGATGCCACCATTCCAGGTAAGTGTGCTGCTCCTCCTGCTCCTGCAATGATTACTTTTATTCCTTTTTCTCTAGCTGACTTAGCAAAGTCGAATAATCTTTCAGGAGTGCGATGTGCCGAGACAATCGTTAAGGAATACTCTACGCCAAGTTCTTCTAAAACTTCGGCTGCAGCTCCCATTACTCTCAAATCTGAACGACTACCCATTATTATCGAAACCATAACTTTTAATTCTGTTCTTATTTTTAAAATGAAATTTTATGCAATTACAGCAAATGAGAACGAAAAATGAAATTTCAAGATACTTTTACAAATAAAAAATCCTTGCTCAACATGTTTAGTAAAGCAAGGTTTGAGTTATTTGGAGAGGGGGTGTTTTTATAAAACTTCTTCTAAAGTCTTGACTAATTCTTGATTAGAGTTTGTTTTCTTTACAATTTCGCCTTGTGGATTAAGCAATATACGATAGGGCAATGCAGAAACATTGTATTTATTACAAGCTGCACTCTCCCATCCTTTTAAGTCAGACACCTCTAGCCAAGAAGAGTTGTTTTGAGCGACTGCATTTTTCCAACGTTCTTTTGAATTGTCTAAAGAAACTGATACAATCTCTAAATTTTTAGTATTGTATTGTGAATAAACATCATTCAAAAGATTTTTTTCTTTCAAACTTTCACTGTTCCAAGAAGCCCAAAAATCTAAAACAATCCATTTTCCTTTCAATTTTGCATTTTTAGTAAGGTCGTCTAATTGGATAGTTTCTCCTAATGGAGTTTCTAAGTGTGTTGTCTTGTTAGTAAGCGTATTTTTTTTATCAGAAGGAGAAAATATATTTCCACACAAACCTACAAGAAATAAACTTGTAGCAATGATGGGAAGGACGAATAAGGAGATTTTCATATTATTTATGTGTGTAAATAGAATAAGGATATTTTAGATAGCAGTTTTAGAGAAATCAAGAATTCATTAAAATTATTTATAGAAATTATAGTATCATCAACACATTTTAATTTACTCTAAAGCAATGATAATTATTGTAGATGCAAAATTAGTGCTTAGGTTTCTTTAAAAAAATGTAACTTAATCAAATAAGTTACGTTAGAAGTATTTTTATTAAGATTTTATGGTTACCTCATGAAAAAAAGCCAGTTTTGATGTCTGAAGCATTCAAAACTGACTTTTCTTTATTTTATTAAGCGTTTATTTTTTTGAAGAAACTCTACGAATAGAGCGAAAACGCTTAGCATAATGTCCCGTTCCATCTTTTGAAAGTGTACTATAAGCCACAGAATATTTTTTTCCAGAAGTGGCGTGGATAAATTTAATAGGCTGATTGGCTTTGTTTTCTACTACGATGCCAACGTGTCCAGTACGATTAATGCTTGGGTCTGTACCTGTAAAACAAATTATATCTCCTTTTTGAGCATTTTCTAGTTCAATCGTTTCGCCCACAGTATCATAGTATCTTGATGAGGCAGGAAGTGCAATATCATGATTCTTGAAAACATAATATACAAAACCAGAACAGTCAAAACCTTTTGGAGATTTTCCTGCATATACATAAGGAACTCCTTCTAAAGAAGTTGCTAAATCTAAAATGGAGCTTACAAACTCTTTTCTCTCTTCTTCAATATCGGTAGTATTTACCTTTTCATCAGACTTATCAAAATCTACATTTCCAGTTTCGATAGTTTTTCCCTCTCCAATAGAAGAAGCCTCTGCCACAGAAAATAATGTTCCTTCATTTTTACTTGTCATTTCATTTTGAGAAAATGCTGTGCAGCCAAAAATTGAGATGACAAAAGAAGCTGATAGAATATAATTAAATAGAGTAGTCATAATCGATAGAATATTTAGTGAGTAGAATGTCTAACTTTGTTTTATCTAAAAGTTACTACAAATAGTGCAACCATCTTGCCAAAATTTAATTTATATAGAATTAATCTAAATAATAAAAAGTGGAGGTACAAAAAAAACTCTTTAACTTTTTTGGTTAAAGAGTCTATTAAAATAGTATTGCTACTTAGCCTAGTATGTTATTCAACTACATGAATAACATCAGAAGTTGAAGAAACAGCACCACTACTATTTGTTACTATTAAATCTACTGTGTAGTCCTCAGCTTCATCAAACACATAGGTTAATTCTTTATCAGTAGAAGCAAATATCTGTACTCCAGCAGTAAAAGAGATTTTCCACTGATAAGTATCTGCATTTTCGCTTTTGTTAGTAAATGTTACAGTTTGTCCTGCTTTTGGAAATTCAGGAGAGTAGGAAAAATCGGCTACAGGGATACCATTGGTAAAATCTACTTCCTCGTCTTCTTTGCAAGAGAATAGTACTAAACTTACCAAAGCAAATAGAAAAAATCGTGTTATTTTAGTCATAACCATATAATGTATATTTTTTTAATAAAATTAGCTTGCAAAGAAACAAAATAAATAACAACTCACAAAACAAAGTATTCAGTCTTAGTATTTTGTTTTCTCATCATAGGGTTATTCAAAGTGAAATAGCAGGGAAATTTTATGTGTTGTCATTCGGTCTATATTTCTAAAATAAATACTCTGATTTCGAAGATTCATATTAGCAATTCCGTGTGTGAAACGAACTTCAGGCGCAAATTTGAAAAAGCTAAAATAATGGTCCCAGCCTAAGCCGTAGGTAACTTCCAAATTATAATCTTCCATTCCAAAGGCTTCTTTGTTGTTTCGCTGCTTTCGCCCTCCTACTTTAATACTTGGTACAATTCCACCTACCATATACAATCGATTGTTATTTCTTCGTAGTGATTTATATTTCATCAAGATAGGAAAGTCAAAAAACACACTTTCTACAGGAACTTTTGTATCAATGTATTTTCCTGTCGAACGTTCTAAAAGCTTGTGTGTAACACTGTATTCGTACAAACCTACTGTTGGTGTAAAGCGAAAATTCCATTGTTCTGATAATGGCAAATCTATAATCATTCCAACAGCAAAATTACTAAAGGTACGTTGTGGCAAAAGAGCAACCGTCGTATCTCCATTTTCGGCAAAATGGTCAGAATAGTTTATTCTAAGTTTGGCATAGTGCATTCCCAAAATAAAACCATAATGTAAAGGCTTAGAATCGTAATAAGGCATATTCAAACTCTTATCCTTTAGTTTTTTGTCTTGATTGACAGGCTTTTTCTTATTGGTTTTCTGAGCAGAAACAGAAGAAATGTTGCCAAAGAAAAAAAGTGTAACTAACAAAACTGCAAAAGCAGCATAGAATATATTTTTTTGTTTGAGTTTCATAGTGAAAGTAAAGAAGAATGCAATACAGTTTGATGTATTACATTCATAATTTATAATTTATAATTCACAATTAGTTCTTATTTTTTTCCGTAATAAATAGAACTAATACCAAAAGTAAGCGTTTCGTCTCTTGTAAACACAAAACCTACCTTTTCCATAATATTTAGAAAATCTTGTCCATAAGGAAAAGCAGCAACAGATTCTGGTAGATATGTATAAGCAGATGTATCCTTAGAAATGGTTTTGCCAATTCTTGGAAGTATTTGTGCTGAATAAAATGAGTAAAACTGCTTGATAGGAAATGCTTCTGGTTGTGAAAATTCTAGTACAACAAGTGAACCACCTTTTTTCAATACTCTATAAATATCGGCTAGTCCTTTTTCTAAGTTTTCGAAATTACGTACTCCAAAAGAAACGGTAACAGCATCGAAAGTATTGTCTTCAAAAGGCAATTTTTCAGAATCGCCAACTTTAAGTTCAATAGTATTTTGCAGCCCTAATTTTTCAATTTTTTCTCTCCCAAAAGAAAGCATTCCTGTCGAAATATCTACTCCTACTATTTTTTTAGGCTTTAACTTTTTGTAGGCTTCAATAGCAAAATCTCCTGTTCCTGTTGCTACATCTAACATCAGTTGAGGGCGTTCGGCTTTGAGATAGGAAATGGCTTTTTTTCTCCAAATAATATCTATTCCCCCACTCAAAATTCGGTTGAGCAGGTCGTAGTTATCCGATATGTTGTCGAACATTTGTGCTACTTGGTCTTTTTTAGAAGCTGTTTGGTCTTTATAAGGAATAACTGTCATAATCTTTGTTGTATCTTGTTTTTAAAATGATTGCAAAATTAACGATTAAGGTATCGTAAAACTAGAATCAAAACTAAATTTATTAGAAAACTATAAATAATTTGTAGTATTTTGTGTTAGTTTAGACAAACTAACAACCAACTTATCCATTTTGAAACAAGTATTTTTTACCGATAACCCTAATTCGTTCTATATTTCAAAGGTTTTACCTTCTGTAAAAGGGTTTTGTTTGTCTGTTTTGATTTCTTTTGTTCTTATTACGTGTTTGTTTTTCGCTGGTTTTTCTACTCAAGCTCAAACGTTTCTTTCTGCCTCAAAAAAAATTACACAATACAGTCAAAATACGTGGCAGAAAAAAAATGGTCTCCCACAAAACAGTATTACTTCCATTACTCAATCAGAAGACGGTTATCTTTGGATAGGAACGCACAACGGACTTGTAAAATTTGATGGGATTGAGTTTAAAATATTTTCTGCTCCTACCAATGCAGAAAAAAACAAAAATGAAGGCATTCCAGATAATTTTGTTTCTATCATAGAAAATACAGACAAAGACGGACTTTGGATAGGTACAAATGGCGAAGGGCTTTCCAACTACAATTTTTCTACCTTCAAAAATTTTGATACCCAAAAAGACTTAATCAATAACACAATTCTTTGTTTAGAAGAATGGGAAAACAGTATTTGGGTCGGAACGCCCAAAGGACTTAGCCGTTATCGTCGCAATGTGTTTAGAAACTATACAAAAAAAGATGGATTGCAAAATCTGAAAATAAATACGCTGCTAAAAGATACAAAAAATGGACAAAATACGCTTTGGATAGGAACAGACGAAGGATTAGCAAAATTTGATATAGATTCTGGAAAAGTAGTTCCGATTTCAATTCCGTTGCCTGACTTACAAATTTTGTCCCTAGAAGTAGATGCTAAAAATAATCTTTATATCGGAACACCCAACGGACTTCTATATTGGAATATAGAAACTCATCAGCTTCAAAACTTTAATGATATTATTGAATTTGAAAATGTATATAAAAACAAACTTATCCGAAATGCAACTATAAATACATTGCTAATAGACAAATTAGGTTCGCTTTGGATAGGAACAAATAGTGGAGGACTTTTGCGATATATTCCTAGTTTGGAAACCTTTGAAGCTCTCACAACCAAGGAAGGACTTGCCAGCAACAGCATTACAGCACTTTTTGAAGATAAAGAGGGAAGTCTATGGGTAGGAATGAACAGAGGAGGACTTTTGCGCCTCAACGAAAGCAAATTCAGACCTTATTCTACCTTAGAAGGACTTTCCGACAATCTTACTAACTGTATTTTTACATATTCTGATGAAAAAAATGAAAGTCAAGTTTGGATAGGAACACAAAGTGATGGGATTTCGATATTAAATCAAGATGATACATTTTCTCATTTGTCTATAAAAGATGGATTACCTCACAACCATATTAGAAGCATTACAGCAACTAAAAATGAAGCAAATCAGCCTATATTTTGGATAGGGACGTATGGAGGAGGAATGGCAGCATACAATCTTCAGACAAAAGGAATAACTATTTTTGATACAAAAAACGGACTAGTAGGGAATTTCGTCAGAGCAATAATCAAAAGCACAGCACAAGATAAAAAGCTCTTAATTGCTACCACAGAAGGATTAAGTATTTTAGATGAGCAGAAAAACGGAAAAGACAGATTTAAAAATTATACGAGCTCAAACGGATTAGCTTCTGATAATTTGACATGTGTTTTGGAAATGCACAACGGACAGATTTTATTAGGAACAGAAGACAATGGTATTTTACTTATCGATAATCCTTATTTGGAGAATAACGAACCTCCTTCGTTTTTTTCTTTTACTACACAAGACGGATTAGCTGATAACTTAGTTTTGAGTCTTTATCAAGACCCTTTTGATAATGTAGTGTATATCGGAACTAAAAACGGAATTTCTACTTACAGCAATGGAAAAATAACCACACCCAAATCGACTAGCCATTGGTCTAGTGATGCGATTCATTCTATCTTGAAAGTAAGTTCGACATGGTGGTTTACGAGCAATGATGGTGTTTGGACAGTTTCAAATGAGAATTTTAGAAATTGGACAGCTCAAAAAACAGATGTTTTGAATATCATTTCTTATGATGAAAACGATGGGTTGCGTAGTAGTGATTGTGCATCTCTCTCTTATCCTGCCATAACAACAGATAACAACGGACATGTATGGATTCCGACAGCGCAGGGCATTGCTTCTTTCAATTATACTACACTTTACAGTCTTTTGCCATCTCCAAACGTAATTGTAGAAAATATTTTTGATGAAAATGGACGAAGTTGGATAAACAAAGATACCGACCGAAAGGGAAGAGTTGTTTTTCCTTCTCATCTGAACAGTTTAGAAATTCATTTTGATGCTCTTACCTTTGTTGCACCTCAAAAAACACTTTACAAATATAAATTAGAAGGCTATGACAAGGAATGGCGTTTGACAGATAAAAGAACTGTTTTCTATGGAGACTTGCCTCCTAAAGAGTATATTTTTCAAGTAAAAGCAGCCAATAGCGATGGTGTCTGGAATGAAGAAGGAACAAGTTTTGCCTTTAAAATACAACCCAAACTGACACAAATTTTATGGTTTTGGTTAGGACTTATGGTTGTGATGGGGCTCATTGCCTTTTTTATCTATAAATGGCGAGCAGGAATAATTAAAGACCAACACAGACGATTAGAAGAGTTGGTAGAAAGCCGAACAGAAGCTCTGCTTCTTCAAACGGCTCAAACACAAAGCCAAGCCTCTGAACTAGCTGCCATAGACAGAATTGTGGCAAGTATCAATCAGCAAGTAACCTTTGAAAATGTATTGAATACGCTTTTAGAGCAAGCCCTAACGCTCATTAGAGGAACTGAAAAAGGCTATTTTTTATACTACCAAGAGGATGATTTTCACGTAGCTGTTCCACATGGTTATACGCATCGTCTGCCTGAAAAACTTTCTTTCGATAGAGTTATCAATTATTTTAAATGGGGTGTTCCGTTGGCTCGCTATTTTTATAAAGTCTATCCAACAGACAGAGAATATTTGCTTTCTCCCTATACGCCTCGTTTTTCGTTAGTGATTCCTGTTCTGATAGGAAATTTTCCAGAGGCGATTTTGGTCTTTGATTTTGATGAAGAGCGTTCTTTTTCTTTAACAGAATCTCGTCAGTTGCAGCGTTTTACCGAACATGCAGTTTCTTCTTTTCTAAAAGCAAGGGCATATAGAGAAGTACATCTGCAAAAGGAAGCTCTACAAGAGACAGTAGGGCATCTTTCAGATAGCATTCAATATGCTTTCCGTATTCAGCAAGCTATCTTGACAAATCCAATTGCAATAAAATCTAATTTTGAAGATGCTTTTGTTTTTTATCGTCCTCGTGATGTAGTAAGTGGGGATTTTTATTGGTTTTATAAAAATAAAAATACAGGAGTATTGACACTCGCTGCCATTGATTGTACTGGACACGGTGTTCCAGGGGCATTTATGACTGTCATGACAAATTCCATTTTAAATCAAATTGTTAGGGAAAGTGGAGTAGAAGACCCAGCCGAAATACTGACGCTTTTAGATAAAAAACTAGAAGAAACCTTTGCTGGTGATGCGAAAAGGAAAGACGGAATGGACATCGGCATTTTTAGTGTTGATAAAAAGAAAAAAATATTGAATTATGCTGCTGCAAAGCTAGATTTGTGTTTGATTAGAAATAATGAGATACAGAGGATAAAAGCCAGCCGTTATCCGATTGGAAATATGGCAACTAAGAAAAAAACTTTTCAAGAAAAAAACTTTGAAACGCACACCATTCATTATCAAAAAGACGATATGTTTTATTTGTATAGTGATGGTTTTCCAGACCAGTTTGGAGGAGAAGAAAACAAGAAGTTTATGAGTCGTCGCTTTAGAGAATTTTTGCTGGAATATCATTATCTGACCTGCCAAGAGCAAGAGGAAAAACTACAAACAGCATTAGAGATGTGGAAGGGAGATTTGAAACAGACGGATGATATTTTAGTGGTGGGAGTGAAGGTGGAGTAAAACAATAAAAAAACAGTCTATCAAATTCAATAGACTGTTTTTTATGTTTTTCTAGAAGAAGAACTATAAATTAGTTAGCAGTTTCTGCACTATCTTTTTCAGCCTTGTATTTTGCATTCAAAAGGTCTAATACTGGTTTAGTAATGTCTAAATTTTTGTCAGCGTAAAGAATAGTAGCAGCTCCTTTTTGAGTTCCCAAAACTACTTTGTATCCTTTTTCTGCTTTATATTCTTCTAATACCTCTTCAATATTTGCAAAAATTTCGTCCATATCTTTTTCGTTTTGCAAGATAAGAGCTTCTGATTTAGAGGCTTTTTGTCTTTCTAACATTTGATACTCTGTTTGAAGGTCTTGCTGTTCTTTTTTAGCTGCATTTTCAGATAAAAGACCTTGAGAAGCACGTTTTTGGAAACTTTCTGCTTTGCTTTGTAAGGCAATTTCTTGTTGTTGAAGTTGTCTGCTAGCTTCTTTTTGAGTTCTTTCTGTACGTTCTTTTACATCAATATAAAAATCATAATAAACTGTAAGTGTATCAATATTGATGTAGGCAATATCGCCATTAGAAGAACTAGAAGCGTTTGAAGTTGTTGTAGAAGCATTTGCATTTTTAGACTGCTGTGGCTGACATCCAGTAAAAGCTACAAAAGAAACAATAAGTGAAAGAACAAGGTAGAATGTTTTATTGAATCTACTTTTCATTGTATTTTGAAATTATAAGATTGAGAAAACTTATTTAAGAAGTTTTCCCTAAACTATGGCTCTAAAACCTCGTTTATGGTCAAACTTCAAGTTATTTTTTTTAACAAAGGCACAAAGATAAGAGAAATTTATAGATAACTCCATCTAAGCTATGTTTTTCAGTAGAAATAAGAGGTTGGGTTTATGCAACAGGCTTTCTAACCACCATTTTTATACGGAAAGAACCTACTACATCAGATATGCCTTTTGTGTTTTGTTCCAATACTTTTCCTTTAAAAGTGCCTTCATAAATATCTCCCTCAATCTTTTCAATAGTCATTTCAAAACCACCATTATCTTGCCATTGGTTTTTATATTTTCCTTTATTGTTTGTGATAGTAAAGTTGAAAATAATATCTTTTACTTTACCTTCTTCACTTGTTTCTGTAAGTGTAAAAGGAGCTTCTTGATTCATATCAAAATTAACAGCTTGAATATAAAGATTTTCCTTGCAGTGGTCGTCAGCACAACGTTCTATTCTGAATAGATTATCTTTCTTGAGGTTGTAACTTGGTTTGTTATCAAGTCCTGTATAATTGAAAACATATTCCTTTTCATTGATAGTAGCTTTGATATAGAAGCTCGTATCTGAGGCAGCAGATGCAGGACGAGTGTCAGGTTCTTCTACTTCCTCTACTTTTGTTGCATCTGTTTCTGATGTTGTTTCAGAGCCTGTTCCTGTGCAAGCCCAAAAGCCATAAGAACTAATGGCTGCAAAAACGAATAATATGTAAATAGATTTAATTTTTTTCATTGGTATTACCTTTAATTGGTGTTTGTTAGAATAAAAATAATTTTTTATTGAAGGTGCAAAATTCTTAAAAAATAAACTCTTATCAAATTGATTTGAGAATATTTAAAAGTAAGGTGACTTCATAAGTTTTATCATAGATAAATTAAAATCTCTCTATAAACTTTTTACATTATAATTACGTAGTTAATAATGGAACTATTTTATTTATTTTAAAAAAATACTATTATGGCAAGTGAGTTTTTGGAAAAAATGTATAAGGAGTTTTTAGAAGAGTTTGATAATAAAACACTATCGGAGCTAATTAAAGATTTTAATAGAGAGGTAGGCAATAAAGGTTGGGCTGGAATAAGAGGTGCATATCTTATGGCTATGAAAGATGCTTTCCTGAAATACGAAGATTTGGATTCAAGTTCTATTATTGATAAAGATAAAAATGGTATTTCGTTAGGAAGAAAAATCAGACTAGAAAATAATGTTTTAGTTACTGAAGGTGAAAATTTTGGGGGAGCAGCTTATTCTGTAGAATAAAAAAGCCAAACATTAAAATAAATAATGTTGGCTTTTACCATTTTTCATAAGGGCAGAAAAAAAATTATTTCAAAGTAGCGATAACTGTTTTTCCTCCTTTAGTTTTTTGCTCTAAATCTACATTGATTTGAGCATCTAAGGGAACAAAAATATCTACACGAGAGCCAAACTTAATAAAGCCAAACTCATTTCCTTGCACAACAGGCTGCCCTTCCTTGACATACCAACAGATACGACGAGCAAGTGCGCCAGCAATCTGACGGAACAAAATTTCTGTATTTGTTTCTGGCTGTTTTACCACAACAGTTGTGCGTTCGTTGTCTGTACTTGCTTTCGGATGCCACGCTACCAAATATTTCCCTGGGTGATATTTGAAATAAGAAACCACACCAGACAAAGGGTTACGATTGACGTGTACATTTATAGGCGACATAAAAATTGAAATCTGACGACGCTTGTCGTTGAAATATTCTGTTTCCTCTACTTCTTCAATAACAACAACTTTTCCGTCAGCAGGGGCAATGATATGCTTTTCATTGCGTTCTATTTCTACATGAGGATTTCTAAAAAACTGGAGGACAATCAGAAAAAAAGCAACTCCAATCACGACAGCAATCGCTTCAATGAGTTGAGGATTGGAAAAGGAGCTTGAAAAATAATAGCCTGCACCAATAACAATGGCAGCAAAAATAGTAACAATCAGCAGACTAGGATAGCCTTCTTTATGAATTTTCATATTGCAGGTAGATTTGAGTGAATTTTATACGTGTTTATTTTTGGAAACTAACTAAAGTCTTATTTGAAAAAAATTAATACAAACATACGGCATTTTCAATAAAATTGCTTACTTTTAACTGTATAGAAATAGATAAGTTATTTTTTTATCTGAAAATAAGTATAGACCAAAAACGATTTCAATTTTGTCAAAATTCAAAATAAATACCGTTTCAGAAGCCTACAAACCTGAAAATCAGACAGAACCTTCCTTTCTTGTTGAGCCTGCTCTCAACTCAAAGAGTAAGAATGATGCAAAGGACAAAAAGTTATATATAAAGCCAAAGGCAATACAACAGATTTTTGAGCATATCTCTTGGGGAGAAACTACAAAAGAAAATGTGGTCGAACAAGGAGGGGTTTTGCTAGGAAAAGTTTTTTTTGATGAGAAAAAAAATCTAATGTATGGCGTTGTAGAAGAAGCCTTAGCAGGAAAGCAGGCAAGAGGAAGTTCTGCTTACTTAGAAATGGATCACGAAGTTTGGAAGGAAATGTTAGATGAGTTTGATGAGATTTTAGACAAAGACGAAGAGAAAAAATGGCAAATCATTGGTTGGTATCATACACATCCCAACAATCTTTCTGTTTTTATGTCGGGAACAGATATGGGAACACAACAACGTTTTTTCTCTAATGACTGGCAGTTTGCTATTATTTTTAATCCACACAAGCAAATTTGGAAATCGTTTGTAGGTAATGAAGCCGTAGAGTGTGTTGGAGCGATTGTAAAGGAGTAGTTTTTTTTATAGTTTTAAAAATTATTTTTTATTAAAAACAGATTATCTTAACTATTCAAGTCTGATTTACAAAAATAATATATCATATTATTTGTTGATAACTGTTTACTGAAAACTGCTAACTGATTTATATGGATACCTATTTTTTCTATCCTGATTTAGAACTTGGACAAAAAATTACACTCCCAGAGGAAGAAGCAAAACACCTCAAAATATTTAGAGCAAAAGAAGGCGATTTTATAGATATTGTAAATGGAAAGGGCGTACTGGCGAAGGGAAAAGTAATTTCCCCCAACGTAAAAAATTCTTTGATTGAGATTACTCAAATTTTTGATACAGAACCCAAAAGACCATTTTATATCCATATTGCTGTGGCTGCTACCAAAAGTTCAGAAAGAATGGAATGGTTTTTAGAAAAAGCGATTGAGGTAGGCATAGATGAAATTTCGTTTATAGAAACTAGCCGAAGCGAATACAATCATCTAAAATCTGAACGTTTGGTAAAAAAGAGTATTGCAGCTATCAAGCAATCTTTGCGTGCTACATTGCCAAAAATAAATCCTCCTAAAGAATTTAAAGAGTTTATAAAAAAATACCATTCTGATAGAAAAAACCAAACAAAACATGGTGAGGAGACGCTAGAAATACAGCGTTTTATTGCCTACACCCCCACTGATACAACGGCAGCATTGGAAAGTTCTGCTACCAAAAATGCCTACTATTTGGTTTTGATAGGAAGTGAAGGTGGTTTTTCTCCAGAAGAAGCACATCAAGCACAGCAGTCTGGTTTTGAGTGTGTTAGCTTAGGAGAATACAGACTAAGAACCGAAACAGCAGCTCTCT
Source organism: Bernardetia sp. (assembly GCF_020630935.1). Taxonomy (NCBI): domain Bacteria; kingdom Pseudomonadati; phylum Bacteroidota; class Cytophagia; order Cytophagales; family Bernardetiaceae; genus Bernardetia; species Bernardetia sp. Next base: position 8,443 of record NZ_JAHDIG010000048.1, on the reverse strand, counting down.
ATTCTTGTATGGCACTCAATAGTTTGAATAGAAAGTAAATCTAGTCAAAAATAGCTTTAGGATGGTTGTTTTATATTAACAATGTACTTTTGTATATTTACTAAAATTAACATTTAATAACCAACACCTAACACTAAAAACTATGTTCAACCTTTCACTTCCCAAGTTTAAGACAAAAAAAAATGTAGATAAAACAGAAAAAATGTCTTCTAATAAATCAGAGCTAGACATTTATTTTGAAGCTTTACGTAAAAAGGAATATGCTAGATTAGATAAGAGCAAGCAGACCTATTTAGATTTTACTGGAGGAAATTTGTATGCTATTTCTCAACTAGAAAAACATAGAGAATTGTTAGAAGAAAATGTTTTTGGAAATCCTCATTCTAGCAATCCAACATCTCATAAATCGACTATTCTGACAGAAGAGGCTCGCCAGAAAGTAATTGACTTTTTTAATGCTAAAGATTATTACTGCATTTTTACAGCAAATGCTTCGGCAAGTTTGAAAATCATAGGAGAGTGTTATCCATTTCAAGACGGACAGCTTTTGCTTCTTTCTGATAATCATAATTCGGTAAATGGAATACGAGTTTTTTGTGAGAGCAGAGGAGGAGGTTTAGCTTATGCTCCTATTCAATATCCAAGTTTGAATGCTGATGAAAATAGTTTGAATGAACTTCTTTCAGCACACCAAGAAAAAAGCAATAAACTATTTTGCTTTCCTGCACAATCAAACGTATCAGGGATAAAACATAATTTGGATTGGGTAAAAAAGGCACAAGAAAAAGGTTGGGATGTGCTGTTAGATGCAGCAGCTTTTGCGCCTACTTCTCGTTTGGACTTGGAAAAAGTAAAAGCAGATTTTGTTTCAATGTCATTTTATAAAATTTTTGGTTATCCAACTGGTTTAGGGTGTTTGCTTGTTCGCAAAGATAAATTTGATAAACTTTATAAGCCTTGGTTTGCTGGGGGAACGGTGAGTTTAGTTTCTGTTTTAGAAAATCGTCATTCTTTATGTACTGCACACGAGCGTTTTGAAGATGGAACGATAAATTATTTGGATATTCCAGCTATAAAAATAGGCTTAAATTATATAGAAGAAATTGGAATAGACAGAATTACTCAAAGAATTGAAGAACTTACCCAACATCTAATCCAAGAATTGCAAAATATAAAACATCAAAATGGAAAAAATGTGGTTCGTCTATTTGGTTCGCTTCAAAAGGAACATAAAGGAGGAACATTAATTATGAATTTTTCAGATAAAAATGGCAACAATTATCCGTTTACGGAAGTAGAACAATTAGCTAATCAGCGTTTGATTTCTATTCGTACAGGATGTTTTTGTAATCCAGGATTAGATGAGATAAATAGTAGTCTGTCTTCTCAAGATATTATAAAAGGCGTAGAGAGTAGTGAAAACCCGATGGAAGCCTTTGCCAAAATGAGAGGTGCTGTTAGGGTTTCGGTAGGTATTGCAACTGTTCAGAAAGATATAGATACGTTTTTAGACTTTGTTCATTCATTTCAAAATAAATAATTTATGATAAAATACATCACTTTCCTTTTCTTCTGTGTTTTGGTAATTTCATCCTCATTTATAAGTAAGAAAATAGCAAAACCAACAGCAACTTATAAAATAGCCAAACTAAAATACAATGGAGGTGGAGATTGGTATGCCAACAAAACCTCATTGCCTAATCTGATAGAGTTTTGTAACGAAAATCTAAAGACACAAATAGCAAAAGATGAGGAAGTAGTAGAAGTAGGAAGTGCAGAGCTTTTTAGTTATCCTTTTGTACACATGACTGGACATGGTAACGTTATTTTTTCAGCTAGCGAAGCCCAAAATCTCCGTAATTATCTGATTGGAGGAGGTTTTCTACACATTGATGATAATTATGGACTGGACAAGTTCGTTCGCTTAGAGATGAAAAAAGTATTTCCAGAGTTAGAGTTTATAGAGCTTCCCTATTCTCATGATGTCTATAATATCAACTATAAATTTCCAGAAGGCTTACCTAAAATTCACGAACACGATGGAAAACCAGCGCAAGGTTTTGGGTTAATTTATGAAGGGCGTTTGGTGTGTTTTTATTCCTATGAATCAGATTTAGGAAACGGTTGGGAAGATGCTTCTATTCATAACGACCCAGAGGCAAAACGACAAGCAGCTTTAAAGATGGGAGCAAATTTGGTTTTGTTTGCCTTTATGCAGCTTCAATAAAAAACTATCCCACTTTAAATCCCATTACAAGCACATCATCTACTTGTTCTTCTTTTCCTTTCCAGTTGAAGAAGTAATCTTCTAGCATTCCTTTCTGCTGAATGTCTTCTAGGTTAGCTATTTCTACGAAGAGTTTTTTCATTTTCTTCTTCATAAGTTTTTTGCCTTTTTTTCCACCAAATTGGTCTTGGTAGCCGTCAGAACAAAGGAAAATAGTTGTGGGTTGCTCTATTTGTAATGTGTGGGTTTCAAAAATCCTGTCATTTTCATCGGTATTCCAACGTCCTCCAATAGGAGATTTGGCACCTGCTATTTGCTTGATTTTTTTGTCTTGAACATAATACATTGGGTTTTTTGCTCCAGCAAAAGATAGTATTTTGGTGTCGTGGTCATACACACAAAGAGCCATATCCATTCCATCTTGATTTTGGGTTTCAGATTGGCGTAAGGTTAGTGATACTTGTTCATGAATATATAACAAAATTATGGCAGGGTCTGTAATTTTTTTTCCCAACACCACATGATTGAGCATATCGCTACCAATCATTGACATACATGCCCCCGGAACGCCATGTCCAGTGCAGTCCACAGCAGCAATAAAGGTTTTTCCTTTCATTTGTGTAAACCAGTAAAAATCTCCACTTACTACATCACGAGGCAGCCAAAAAACAAATGCCTCATTGAAAGCATTTTTAATATCTCTGATTGGAGGAAGCATGGCACGCTGAATCCGACTGGCATAATTTATACTTGCTGTAATATTTTGGTTTTGAATACTGATAGCTTTGTTTTGTTCTTCTATTTGTTGGAATGATTTTGCATTGACTAAGGCAATAGCTGCATAAACAGCAACATTTCGAATAATATGCAAATGATTTTCATTATAACTACTCTTTTCAAAGCTCTGAACCGTAAGAACGCCTATGGTATCTTCCTTATAAATAATGGGAACATAAATTAAAGATTCTGGTATTTCGCCTTCTATAATTTCTATTTCATGACTGGGAATATATATTTTGTATTCTTTTTGTAAGTCATCAATTTTAATTTCAGATTTTTTATTGAAGCAGTAAGCAGGCAAATTTTCATCATTCAGAGAGGTCGTATGAAAAGGTAAGGTTTCTCCCTTTTCTTTTGCATTGACAAATTCTAGTGTATTTTCTTCTTTATTGTGAATACCAATACTAAAAACAGAAGCATCTAAAAGTTCATTGATAGATTCATAAACCATTTCTGTTATTATTTCTACTGAAAGGTGTGATGTGATTTGCTTTCCTACTTCACTCAAAAGACTTACATTTTTGTAAGCTCGTTTTACCAACCTTTGTTGTTCTTCTAAGCGTTCGTTTTGTTGTAAGATTTCTTCGTTTTGCTGATTTACTTCTTCATTTTTTTCTTTGAGTTGAACTGTTCTTTGGTTTACTAATTTTTCTAACTTCTCGTTTTGTATGCGAACAGTCTTCATTCTATGCCTATAAAAACCTATGGATACGCCCAATACTAATACTGCACAAAGCGAAATAAACCACCAAGTTTTCCAAAAAGGGGGAGAAACACTCAATAATAGTGTTTTTTCTTCGCTTTCTGTATTGTCTCCATTAATAACTTTTACTTTGAAGGTATAATTTCCTGCTGGAAGGTTGGTATAAGTGGCTTGTCTAATCTCTTTTGTTTTATTCCATGCCTTATCGAAACCCTCTAGTTTATAAAGATAAGTATCATATTCGGGTTTATTAAAATTAGGAGAGACAAACTCTAAGGTGATAATTTTGTCTTCATAAGTAAGTTTTAATTTATCTAGGTTTTGTAATGCTTTAGGTAGCAATACCCGTCCATTTTTTTCTTGATTTACTTTTATTTGTTCTCCAAAGACTTTTAGTCCAGTCAAGATAACGTTTCGCTTTTCTGTATTGGCTTGAATATCTTTTGGATAAAATGAATTTAACCCTTCTATGCCTCCAAAAAACATTTCTCCGTCGTCTGCTCTATAAAAAGCTCCTGTATTAAATTCCAAACTTTGTAAACCATCTCTTGTATCATAGACAATTATGCGCCTATCATCAGGCAGCTTTTGACTTTTTTCATCGTTAAGAAATTTAAAAAGTCCTCTGTTTGTGCTGAACCAAAGGTTGTCCTCTTCATCAGCTAAAATTCCATAGATGGCGTAGTTGGCTAGTTCGTTTCGTTCTCCCCAATGCAGAAATTTTCCTGTTTTTTTGTCCATTTTATTCAGACCATTGGTTGTTCCTATCCATAAATTTCCCTTCGAATCTTCTGTAATCGAACGAATAGTATTGCTGCTTATGGAAGTTGTGTCTGTGATGTCTGAAGTATAAAAAACAAAATCAGTATCGCCTTCATTTCTAGTCATTTTGGCTATTCCTTTATTTGTACTTAGCCAAAGTGTCTTTTCAGAATCTTCAAAAATGTGCCACACTTCAGTATCTTTCAAATAGACCTTTGTAGTATATCCTAATTGATTTTCTTTGGAAATAGTTGTAGGAATAAGCTCATAAATTCCTTCAAAACTAGCTATCCAAAGGGTATTTTTCGAATCTTGAAGAATATATAAAAGTGTAGTCTGGACAGAAGTAGAATCTTTGTCATTGGGTAGAAGAGATATAAATGTTGCTCCTTTTTCTTTTGAAAAATCGCTCATTTTTGAGATAATAGAACCCACAACAAACCATAATTCTCCTCCTTTTGTCTGTGCAATGGAGTAAGCTCCTTCGCCTTGATAGTCTGTGATTTTGTTTCCCTCCAAAATATTGTAATAAGAAGTCTGATTTTTGGCAGTAGTGTCTTGCCTATCTATTCTTGTAACAGCTTCATCTGTACCTACCCAAACCATTCCCTTTTTGTCTTTCAGAACAGACCATATATTCTTATCTTTTAAGGAGTTTTTGTTGCCTCTTTCAGCTTTGTATAATTGAAAACGATTTGCTAAATGGTTATATTTCAAAATTCCAGCATCTCTAGTTCCTATCCAAACTGTTCCATTTTTAGTAGAATAAATAGTTTGGACAATGCCTATTTCAGAAACTGATATATAATAAGGAATCACAGGGTATTTAGATGAAGGAAAAATACTGTAAATAATCTCATTAGAGGCTGCCCAAATTTCGCCTTCTTCGGTTTCAATAATTTTGTAAACTGAATATTGTTTTTTGTTTGGAAGTAAAAAACGCTGAAAATTATCTTCTTCAAAATTATAAAGATGTGTGCAACTGCGAGTACCTACCCATATTCTATTACTTTTATCTTGAAAAATATCAGTAATTCTATTTCCTAAAATCGTATTGGTGTTTTTTTGTGAAGCATGACCATATAAACTTTTTGGTTTTCTATCTGCTGACCAAACATTTAAGCCTTTTGAAGTTCCTATCCAAAGTTGGTTTTGATGGTCTATTAATAAACTACTAATCTCATTGCTTGCCAACAACAAATTATTTTCAGCTTTAGCTATGTAGTTTGTAAATAGTCCTTTTTGTGTGTCAAACTTGCTAAGTCCTTTTTGTGTTCCTATCCAAAGAAAATTACCATCTTCTTTGATAGCAGTAATATAATTATGAACAAGAGTATTTGGCTTTTCTGGGTGGCTACGGTAGGTTTTAAACTGATTTGTATTTTTGTCATACATACAGAGTCCACTTACTGTCCCTATCCAAATCTTGCCTGTCGAATCTTCATAGAGCTTTTTGATTTCGTTATCTGGGATGGTCGTCGAATCGCTACGAATATGCTTATAAATTGTAAATTTTTGTCCGTCATAACGATTTAGTCCGTCGTCTGTTGCAATCCACACAAAACCATCTCTATCTTCCAAAACATCATTGACTGTGCTTTGTGATAGACCATTTTGGATATTTCTTGCTTCTACTTTTAATGTTTTTGAAGAAGGAGTATTTGTTGATGTGTTTTGAGCTAAACCAAGATTAAAAATTAAAAATAGAGCAATTAAAAAAATGTATCTAATCATATAATTCTATTTCATAAGTGTAAGTATATTAAATATAATCGATTGTTGGTGCGATAACAAATTAACTTACAGTAAATCTATTAAAAATAGAATATAATTTTGATTTAATCCATTTTCACTTCTTTTATGTCGTTTAGCTTTGCTTCAACTTCTTCTAAAATGGCTAAACGAACAGAGAGTTTCATCTGGCAAGTATTCGTAAATTCCTGTTCTACGATTTCCAAATCATACTCTTTTATTAGTCTCATAACATCATTCATTCCCAAATAATCAAAGGAAAAAGAGATAATTTTTGTGATAATTTTTTCCTCAATCTCTGCATTTTCTAGGGCTTCTTGTGTGGCTGTTTTATAAGCGTTTATGAGCCCACTTACGCCTAATTTTGTTCCTCCAAAGTAGCGAATCACTACTACCAAAACATCCGTAACATTAAAAGATTTGATTTGGTTGAGAATAGGCGTTCCTGCTGAGTGGTTAGGCTCTCCGTCGTCGTTTGCTCGCCATAGTTCTCCATCCTGTCCTAGTTGGTAGGCATAACAATGATGGCGAGCGTCATAGTATTTTTTTCGGAGTTCTTCTAAGCGCTCTTTTACCTCGTCTTCCGTCTTGACTTGGAAAGCGTGAGCAATAAATTTACTTCCTTTTTCTTTGTATTCTCCTTCGGAGGGTTGTTTTATGGTTAAGAACGTATCCATTGAATGAATTTAGAGTGTTGATTTTAGAATAGAAATAAGGTGAAAATCTGAATTCTAAACTCTTAAATCTAATTTTGTTTTTCTCCTCTTACAAACACACTTTCAATCAGATGACTTCCAAAAGAATACGGCAAGAATGCTAGTGAAGGCATATTTTTAGTCAGAATAAAATTAGCATCTGCATTTTTACGAATTATACCATGTGTTTTTTCTAATTCTATGGCATAGGCAGCATTGAGCGTGGCAGCGTTAATAGCTTCTTCTGGACTCATTTGCATGTGAATACAAGCAAGCGAAAGTACAAAAGGCATATTTCCAGAAGGCGAACTCCCTGGGTTATAGTCTGTGGCAAGAGAAACAGGCAAGCCACTTTCAATCAGTTTTCTGGCTGGTGCATATTCCAAGCGCAAGAAAAAGGCTGTACTAGGCAAAAGGGTTGGCATTGTGAGGTTTCCAGCTTTGGCAGAACTCAAAAGTGAGTTGATTTCACTTTCTCCCATGTGTTCCAAGTGGTCGACGCTTCGTGCGCCATGTTTTACGCCTATCTGAACACCTCCAGAAGTGTCTAGTTCGTTGGCATGTAGTTTAGCTTTTAAGCCGTATTTTGTGGCTACGTTCAAGATTTTATCTGTTTCTTCTACTGTGAAAAATCCTCTATCACAAAAAACATCGCAATAATCAGCTAAATTTTCTTGAGCTACTTGTGGAATCATTTCATCGACGAGCAAACTCATATATTTTTCTCTTGAAATTTCTTTTGGAAAGGCATGTGCGCCTAAGAAGGTAGATTTTATTTCGATAGGAGAAATTTCTTTGAGCTTTTGGATGACACGAAGCATTTTTATCTCGTCTTCTACCGTTAAGCCATAGCCACTTTTTATTTCGGCTGCTCCTGTTCCAAAACCTATCATTTCGAATAATCTTGCTTTTGCAGCGTGATAGAGTTCGTCTTCTGATGTTTGTTGTAATCTTTTGGCAGAATTGAGGATTCCTCCTCCGTTTTGAGCGATTTGTTCGTAAGTAAGTCCGTTTATTCGGTCTTCAAATTCCTTTTCTCTGCTGCCTGCATAGACGATATGTGTGTGCGAATCTACAAAAGAAGGCAAGATAAATTTTCCTGTCGCATCTATTTTTTCAATACTAGAAGAATCTAACCAAACTGATTTTTGCTCATCGTTTAGGTCTTGCATTCTGCCAAACTCTTTTACTTTTCCATTTTCTACAAACAAAAAAGCATTTTCTATGCTTGGCAAGTCTTGCATATCTTTTCCTGCACGAAAAGCAGGGGGTTCTTTGTCTTCTACTTGAACTAATGATTTGATATTTAGGAATAAGATATTTTTCATGGACTGAATAATGGTTTCGTGTTTTGGTGAATGATTATTACAAAAATACAAAAACTATATTATTCTAGGTTAAGATTATATTTTGTCTTAGTTCTTTTGCCATATTTCGCTAGTAAAACAAAAATTTAAACCAACTCTAAACCTTTTGCAGTCTTGGGTATCTAAACTATCAAAAATTGCTTTTTTGTGAAATTAA
>NZ_JAHDIG010000047.1 GCF_020630935.1 Bernardetia sp. | reverse complement strand
CTTTTTTACTTAAATCTTTTGAGTTGCGAATAATAAACACTACTTTTGCAGTTAAATTAAATAGGCTTCTAATAATCTTTGGAAGTCATTAAGAAATAAAACGTTTAATTGATTTCATCATAAAATGAGTTGCGATTATAATTATTCAGTAATTATTAATTCGTAATTAGCTTCGCTGAATATTCATTTCGTAATTAAATAAATATGGCAACAACAGGCAAAATCGTTCAAGTAATTGGTCCAGTAGTGGACGTGAGTTTCGTAGATGGTTCTTTACCTCATATCTTAGATGCTCTTGAAGTAACAAAAGAAGACGGTACACTCGTCGTACTAGAATGTCAGCAACACTTAGGCGAAGACCGTGTTCGTACTATCTCTATGGAAGGTACAGAAGGTCTTAGACGTGGAATGACAGTTACCAATACAGGTCAGCCGATTGCGATGCCTGTTGGAGAAGATATTAAAGGACGTTTGTTCAACGTAGTAGGTGAGGCTATCGACGGTATTCCTCAGCCTAAAGGAGAACAAAAACTTCCTATTCACCGTGACCCTCCTACTTTTGAAAACCTTTCTACTTCAACAGAAGTACTTTTTACAGGTATCAAAGTAATTGACCTTTTAGAGCCATATTCAAAAGGTGGTAAAATTGGTTTGTTTGGTGGTGCAGGTGTAGGAAAAACAGTACTTATCCAAGAGCTTATCAACAACATTGCGAAAGCCTACTCTGGTCTTTCTGTATTTGCAGGTGTAGGTGAGCGTACTCGTGAAGGAAATGACCTTCTTCGTGAGATGTTGGAATCTGGTATCGTAGATTATGGTAAAGACTTCTTGCACTCTATGGAAGAAGGTGGATGGGATTTGACAAAAGTTGATCAAGAGAAAATGAAAGACTCTAAAGCAACTTTCGTTTTCGGTCAGATGAATGAGCCTCCTGGCGCACGTGCAAGAGTTGCTCTTTCTGGTCTTACAATCGCAGAGTATTATCGTGATGGAGACGGACAAGGAAAAGGACGTGATATTCTTTTCTTTATTGATAACATTTTCCGTTTTACACAAGCAGGTTCAGAAGTATCAGCCCTTTTAGGTCGTATGCCTTCTGCCGTAGGTTATCAGCCAACACTTGCTACTGAAATGGGTGTGATGCAAGAGCGTATTACTTCTACAAAGCGTGGTTCAATTACATCAGTACAAGCTGTTTATGTACCTGCTGATGACTTGACTGACCCAGCTCCTGCAACTACTTTCTCTCACTTGGATGCAACTACTGTACTTTCTCGTAAGATTTCAGAGCTTGGTATCTATCCTGCCGTTGACCCATTAGACTCTACTTCACGTATTTTGAGTTCAGAAATCGTAGGAGACGAGCATTATGATACAGCACAACGTGTGAAGAATATGCTTCAGCGTTATAACGAGCTTCAAGATATTATTGCTATCTTGGGTATGGACGAGCTTTCAGAGGAAGATAAATTAGTCGTTTCTCGTGCAAGACGTGTTCAGCGTTTCTTGTCTCAGCCGTTCCACGTAGCAGAGCAATTTACAGGTCTTCAAGGGGAGCTAGTTGATATTAAAGATACTATTCGTGGATTTAATATGATTATGGATGGTGAGTTAGACCACTACCCAGAAAAAGCATTCCTTTTGAAAGGTACAATCGAACAAGTAATTGAAGCAGGTGAAAAACTTCTTAAAGAAGCGAACGCCTAATCATAAATTAAAAGTTTAAACCCTAAGGGTCTTGAAGACCCTTAAGGTTTGGAATTAAATATAAAAAACTATGTTTTTGGAAATTATTACTCCAGACGATAAAGTATTTTCAGGACAAGCGACAGGTGTTTTAGTGCCCGGTTCGGAGGCTAAAGGTTCTTTCGAAATATTGGACAATCACTCTGCTCTTGTTAGTTCACTACAAGAAGGAAAAGTAAAAATACGTACACAAGAAGGAAAAGAAGTTTTTTACAACATTAGTGGTGGCGTAATTGAAGTGCTTAATAATCATGTTATTATTTTGGCTGAATCTACCAGTAAAGATGAATTTGTTAAGTAAGTAATTCCTTTCTAGTAAAAATATATAAACCATTTTATTCAAAAAATGAATGAAATGGTTTTTTGATTTAGTCCATCAAATGAATCTCTACTACTTTTTTGTTATTAAAGCCTCGCTCTGATATAGTGATAAACTTTATTTTGTTGTAGGGAAGATAAGTTGATGTTTTGCTCATTCTATCATTCTCCACAATCAAGTAACTCTCTCTAAATTCAAATTTGAGCAAAGGCGAAAGCAAACATATATTAGGTTTGTGTACACTAGAATCTGTTGTCAGAACGTGAGTGATGATAGACACTTGCCTAAGTTCATCGACATCCAAACTACTCAAAATTTCTTTACAAGCTTCTTTGTCTAATTGAGCAAAACCAAGATGTGGAAGTAATGTAAGACAGAAAAAACAAATAGCAGAAGCAAAAATTACCTTAACAATTTTCATAGAAATTATATTATTTGAACTGAAATAGTTTTATAATCAAGATGCTTTTCTAGCGTGTTGGTTGCATCTTTATATTTTTTATCATTTACTTATGCTTCTTATTTTACTTTCTAATCTGATTGTTACTTCTTTTTTGGTAGGACTGATTTGGTTTGTCCAAGTAGTTCATTATCCCATTTTTCAAAAGGTGGGGAAACAGGAATTTCATCACTTTCATACTTTTCATACTCTACAAACAGGAAAAATAGTCATTTTGCCGATGCTTTTAGAACTTGGTCTTTCTATTTTGCTCGTTTGGGAAGGTCATGGAATAGATTATATGCTCAGTACAGATAACATAAGCGAAAATATGGCGATGAGAATGGGGAATTTTTATTCTTATTCGTTTATTGCTTTGTCTCTAACTATCTCACTTTGGATTCTGACAGCTTGGATTTTTGTCCCTCTACATGGAAAATTAGGAAATGAGAAAACAGGATACGACAAAGAAAAAATGAAAAAGTTGGTTCGTAGAAACTGGTTTCGTACTATTTTATGGTCATTCAGACTACTCTTTCTAATTTATATGATGATTGAAACAACAAACAACATATATATGTAAAAGTGTTTACTTACTATATTTCTCTTGAAAAGCTGCTTTTTGTTTTAAATACTCTTCATTTTCTTTGGCTAGAAACCATTTTTCTTTAAAAATTCTAGCAGATTCTGCTTTTATGGGGTCTTCTTGTTGGCGTTCTAACTGTGGTCTGCCGTGTGAACCACTTTGCCCTTTTTTGTCATCTGGAACTGCTCCTTTGTATTTTCTACCTCCTTTGTAGTTGGCATATCTTCTTGAACGAGTATAACCCATTTGCAGAAATTTACGAGCCATATCTGCTCCTATAAAATCATTTTTTTCAAGATACTCTAAAAAAAGTTCATATATTTTTTCAGAAGATTTTTTAGCAATTTCTGGATTTTTGAATCTCCAGTAAGGTAATATTTCAGACTTGTAGGGTTCTACAAGCAAAACACCTTGTTCGCCTTTTCCAACTGCATAGAGTTCTGGATTTTTTCGCAAATCAAGTTCTTTATAATTGAGAGAATAGTCAAATTTTTTCATAGATAAATATTTCATTTCAAATATATTTAATAAAACATAAAACCAAAGGTTGTTGTTTTAGACTATCCTATACCTTTTTTCTTGCTCTGTAAGTATAAAAATTATTTTTTTGTAGTATTTTAGTATCTAACTAAATGAAAGAATAAATCTTATCACAAATAATAAGCATTTATGTATAGACTATTTTTAAATTAATAAAACCATGAAAATGCAAAAGCAAATATTTACCTCAATCACATTATTTATTTTTTTAGGATTACTGTTATTTTCTTGTAAAAAAGAAAATCAAGAGGAAATCATATTAACTAACTCAGATTTAGAAGGAAGATGGAATGTTGATAGTTATGTTGTAACTGTACCAGCATTTAATGATAAGGAAAATGTTGATGTGACCAATACAAACTTTGTTTTCGAAGTAGATGGAACTTGTCAAGTTAATAATAATGCTGATTATACCAATTTACTAAATTATTTATTTAATCTTGAGAAATGGGAAATTAATGCTGAGAATAAGAACGAGGTTATATTCAATAGAGGTACATCTTTACAAAGGATTCTTACTGTAAAGTCTATTACTCGTTCTTCGATGAAAATGGAGTTGATAGATTCAAATATTGGCATAAATATCGTTTACTTGATAAGTTTTTCTAAATAAACGGCTGAAACAGTTGAATTTATAGGCTATTTAATACTCTCTTTTCTATCTAGTATTCAAAAGTTCTGAGTCTTGTTTACTTCTAACATTGATGTTTATCATGGTTAGTTTCTCAAGAACTATTTTAATCAGTCAGACCTATGGTACAGAACAATTAAAATCAAATTTTTCTATATGTCTGTACAGTATGTCTGACGCATACAAAATAACAGTAATAAGATTTATTAAACCTACGACAACTGCACAAAGTTTTCTACACCTAGCTTTGGGTTAAATCAAGATTATCATTTTGAAAAAGCTGTTTTAGATTAGCTTCTAATCAACGCTTAATTACTTTGGCTAGCTCAAAAACTTCTACATTAAACTTTACCTTAATTTTTTTTATATTTGTATAAAATAGAAGAAAGCAAAAGTTTAAGGATAGAGATAAAAAAACTTAGTTGGTAATTGATACGTTAGCTTATTTGTAACTTTTAATTGTTAATTTTTAATTGAATTTATGCCACTCAACGAAGAAATTTATAGCGAAGTCAAGAAAATATTTACAGCCTATTTAGAAAACAAATCATTACGCAAAACACCAGAACGTTTTGCTATCTTAGAAGAAATTTACACAAGAGGAGGTCATTTTGATGTAGAATCGCTCTATATCAGTATGAAAAACAAAAATTATAGGGTTAGTCGTGCTACTGTTTATAATACACTAGATTTGCTTGTTGATTGTGATTTGGTCAGTAAGCATCAGTTTGGAAAAAACATGGCACAATATGAAAAATGTTATGGCTACCGTCAGCACGACCATTTAATTTGTACAGACTGCCATAAAGTAATTGAGTTTTGCGACCCTCGTATTCATAATATTCAAACAATGGTAGGCGAACTGCTCAACTTTAAAGTAATGCACCATTCTCTGAATTTATATGGTGTTTGTGCAGATTGCCAAGCAAAGACAAATCACGAAAACGAGCAAAAAGAAAAACAACTTAACACGAATGGTTAATTATTAGTGATAAGCGATTAATATTTTTTTTAATCATCATTCAACTAATAATTAATAATTTATCATTAATAACTAATAACTATTCAAATGAATTTTACACACACAGTTAAAGAAAAAATTCTCTTCTTAGAATTAGAAGGTGATTTATTGGGTGCAAATAAGGAAAACGAAGTTTTAGAAGTTGTCAAAGAACAAATTGAAGAAAAAATTACTTCTTGTGTTGTTGATATTTCCAAAGTAGGTTATATGAACAGTACAGGACTTAGCTTCCTTATTCGCTTGCTTACTCGTTTTAGAAATGCAGGGGGTGATTTGGTTCTTTTGAAGCCTTCCGAACAAGCAAAAAAGCTGCTCGTCATTACGAAACTCAATAATATTTTCTCTGTTGCAACAACAGAAGAAGAAGCTATAAAACTATTTAATTAATCAATATAAAAAACTCTTCTGTACGCAGTTATAGAAGAGTTTTTTTGAGAAAATGGAAATGTTGGTAGTCTTGTCTAATCTCATTTTCAGTTCTTAATTTCAAATTCTCAATCATATATAAAGGAATGGATATTCTACTTGGCTTACAGTGGGGCGATGAAGGAAAAGGAAAAATTGTCGATTTTTTAGCTCCTAAATACGATGTAGTGGCTCGCTTTCAAGGAGGACCGAATGCTGGACACACACTTTTTTTTGATGGTCTCAAACACGTTTTGCATCAAATTCCATCTGGAATTTTTCGCCCTACGATTCAGAATGTAGTAGGAAATGGTGTAGTGTTGGATGCCGTAATCTTGAAAAAAGAAATTGAAGCTCTACAAAAATTAGATGTCGACGTAAAAAAATCGTTGTTCTTTTCTAAAAAGGCTCAACTTATCTTACCAACCCATCGAATTTTGGATGCAGCACAAGAAAAAGCAAAAGGTAATAACAAAATTGGCTCAACGTTAAAAGGAATTAGTCCAACGTATCAGGATAAAATTGGTCGTTCTGGACTTCGCTTGGGAGATGCTTTATATCCTAATTTTAAAGAACGATACGAAGCCATAAAAGCAAAACATTTGGAAAAATTAAATAATCTGAATCCAGAAGAAAACGACTTACCTTCTGACTTTGCTGATATTGAAAACACTTTTTTTGAGGCAATTGAGTTTTTGAAAGATTTCAAAATGATTGAAAGCGAGTATTTCATCGACGATGCCATCAAAGCAAACAAAAAAGTATTGGCAGAGGGCGCACAAGGAACACTTTTAGATATCGACTTTGGTTCTTATCCATTCGTAACCAGTTCGAATACAGTATCTGCTGGAGCTTGTACAGGATTAGGTGTTGCGCCAAGCAAAGTAAAAGAAGTATTCGGAATTTTTAAAGCCTACTGTACAAGAGTGGGTAGCGGACCTTTTCCAACAGAATTAGAAGATGAAACAGGAGAAGCACTTCGTAAATTTGGAGGAGAATTTGGCGCAACTACTGGCAGACCTCGCCGTTGTGGTTGGTTAGATTTGCCTGCTCTAAATTATGCTGTTATGATAAATGGTGTTACGCAGCTTTTCATGATGAAAACAGATGTCTTGACTCCTTTTGATGAGATAAAAGTGTGTACACATTACAAACTAGAAGACGGAACAATAACAGACAGACTTCCTCATGACCTTGTAACACAGAACATAGAGCCTATCTATAAAACGTTTGAAGGTTGGGAGGAAATTGCAGAAGGCATTACATCTTTTGAACAGCTTCCAAAAAATCTTCAAGCCTATATCAAGTTTATAGAAGAAAATGTAGGAGCAGAAATCACATTAGTTTCTTTTGGTCCTGAAAGAAATGCTACGCTGATGAGAAATGAACTGCAAACTGTTTAAATTTTTATAGGGACAATGCATGCATTGTCCCTACTTTTACCCTTCTATTCGTTGTTGGTATCTCTAGCAATGACCAATATCATCGTTTTTTGAATAAGGCAAGCCTTATTACTACATAAAACTCAATCCTATTTATTTCATACCTAATTCAGCAAACCAAAATCCTTTTACCTCATTCTCACTTGGCAAATCACACTTTTCTTCTGTCTTGATAGTGAGAGGTTTGTAGAGTTTTTCACCAACGGTTATCTCTATTTTTTCAGAAAAATAAGGGGCATAATTACAAAAAGAATGAAACTCCCCATTTTCACCACAAGCATCTACTTCTTTTGGTAATTTGTCCAAAAATGAACTATCAATTTTTCTCCCCACAAAAGATTCATCTAAAAAAGCATCACTCACACAACAAGTAACCGATTCAAAACCTTGCTCAATAAAATCATTTACCAAAAAATTAGTATCCATTTTCCAAAGGGGAAAAACGGCTTTTATACCTGTATCTTTAAGCTGATTTTCTCTGTATTCTCTCAAATCTTCTAAGAAAATATCTCCAAAAATAACAGTTTCTATGCCTTCGTTTTTTAGCTTTTGAAGAACTTTATTCATCTCAGCTTCATATTCTTGGTTCGTCCCTTCTGATAAGAAAAATTTGAGCAATGGAATACCAATCACTTGAGCTTGTTTTTCTAAAAGCTCCTCCTTTATGCCGTGCATCGTAACTCTTCTGTACGGCAAACTTAGTGTTGTGATAAGATAAACAACTTCATATTTTTGTTCTTGCAATACTTTTTGAAGACAGTAAGCTGAATCTTTTCCTCCACTCCAAAAAAAGGCAGCTTTAGGAAGGTTATTTTTATTTTCTGACATAATTTGAGATTAAAAAATAGGTGTTGGTTTTTTGTTTTCATCTAACGCAACAAAGCTAAAACTTCCTGTAATGGCTTGTTCTCGCTTTTCTGAATACATCTCTTCAATATAAATTTCAACTGTTACATCAAGACTTGTATTTCCTACTCTTGAAACCACTCCGACGAGTTCGATGATTGTTCCAGCAGGAATAGGCACTTTAAAATCTATTCGGTCAGAAGAAACGGTTACGACTTTTTTACGTGTAAAACGAGTAGCTGTTATGAATGCTACCTCGTCCATCAGTTGCATTGCTGTTCCTCCAAAAAGCGTGTCGTAATGATTGGTTGTGTTGGGAAAAACAGCTTTAAAAATACTGGTTTTAGACTTTGCAATGAGATGTTGGATTTCTTCTTGTGTTGGCTTCATAGATTTTTTATTGAGTAAAATAATTTGACACAATATTAGTCATAGTATCTATGAAAATAAATCTTTTTGTGTTTTTTTATATGAGTTTACACTGTGTCCTCATAGTATATTCTTGATTGTCAATTATAGCTATTCCATCAATACTCAAGTAACCTTCATCTATTTTTATAACTATATCTACATCAAAATGCTCCATCAAATAAATACCCACATCATAGTCATCGATATTGTCTTCATTTATCCTTAAAGAGTCATTTGTGTCTAGTTTGACTTGCCTAGCATAGAAATAAGGTGGGTACAAACTCCAGCTACATTCGAAATCATCATCTTCTAATAAGTTTTCAAATACAGCTTCATTACCTCGTATTTCTATATCGCTAACATAGATTTTCTCTGATTTTCTTTCAATATCTAATACTAGCTCATTTTTTTCTATCCCAAAATTATAGTTTCCTAGTTTGAATATCTCCATTTTTATTAAATTTATGTAACGATTTGAATGTTAGGAATTATGTAAATTTTTATTTTGATACAATTATGAATTTAGAAATAGATTTTTCAAAAATTAATGATTTAGAATCTATGCATAATTCTTTAAAGAAGAAGTTTGGTTTTCCAGATTTTTATGGAAAGAATGTAAATGCACTCATAGATTGTTTGACTAGTTTAAGATACCCAGAGGATGGGATGACAAAGGTTATTCTTAAAAAAGAAGAAGTTTTAAATTTGACTATCTACTCTATGCCTTATGACAATGCGTTAGTTATAAATCATTTTTTTATAGCTATACAGTCAGTAAATAGTCGATATAAAATAACAGATGATGTACCTCCTATAAATTTGATTTTACTAGATTGATAATTTGAATTATGATAAAAAGTGAATTATCAAGCATCCTTAATTAAGAAATCCTACTCCAATTAATTGTTTGTGCTTTCTGTATTTTTTCTAAACTGACTACTAAAGGCTGATTTTCTTCTTTTTCTAATTTTGGGTCATTTTCCAAGACTTCTTTGGCTACTTCTCTCGCTATTTTCAGAATCTCGCCATCTCTTGCCAAATCTGCTACTTTCAAATCTACTGTTCCACTCTGCTGCGTACCTGCAATATCGCCAGCACCACGGAGTTTTAAATCTTCATCGGCAATCTCAAAACCATTAACAGTTCTGGTCATTACTTCCAAACGCTTTTTACCTTCTTTACTCAATTTATAACCACTCATCAGAACACAATACGACTGTTCGCTACCACGCCCCACACGTCCACGCAACTGATGAAGCTGTGAAAGTCCAAAACGCTCTGCATTCTCAATAACCATTACCGACGCATTCGGAACATTTACCCCCACTTCGATAACTGTTGTGGCAACTAAAATTTTGGTTTCGTTATTCGCAAAACGCTGCATTTCAAAATCCTTATCTGATGGACGCATCTTTCCATGAACAATACTGACAGGAACATTCGGAAAAGCACGGCTAATACTTTCATAACCATCTTCCAAATTTTTATAATCTAGCGTTTCAGATTCTTCAATAAGTGGATAGACAATATAAATCTGTCTTCCCAAATCAATCTGACTTTGCATAAAACCAAAAACACGCAAACGGTGTGCATCGTATTTATGAACCGTTTTGATAGGTTTTCGTCCTGCTGGAAGCTCATCAATAATCGAAACATCTAAGTCTCCATATAAAGTCATGGCAAGTGTTCTTGGAATTGGTGTGGCTGTCATTACCAACACATGAGGAAAAAAGCCTTCATTTTTTTGCCATAATTTAGCTCGCTGTGCTACTCCAAAACGGTGTTGTTCGTCTATCACACAAATTCCCAGTTTTTTAAACTGCACTCGGTCTTCCAAAAGTGCATGTGTTCCGACAATAATATGCGTTCTACCAAGTTGTAGATTTTCTAAAATATCTCGCCTTGCTCTTGTTTTAGTTGAGCCTGTCAGAATATCTATTCTCAGCCCTAGTGCATCACAAAATCCTTTTAAACCTTCATAGTGTTGTTGTGCCAAAATTTCTGTCGGTGCCATAAGACAGCTTTGCGCTTCATAGTCTATTCCCATCAGCATAATCAGAAATGAAACAATCGTTTTTCCACTTCCTACATCTCCCTGTAAAAGTCGGTTCATTTGGCTGCCCGACTGTACGTCTTGATGAATTTCCTTAATTACTCGTTTTTGTGCGCCAGTAAGTTCAAAAGGCAAATGCTCTTTAAAAAATTTGGATAAGGTTGGCGTTTTTTCAAAAACTAAACCCTTATTTTTATCTGTCCTGACCAGTTTTAGTTGAAGAAGTTGAAGCTGAATAAAAAATAGCTCTTCGAATTTTAGTCTGTTTCTAGCTGATTCTAGCCACTTCGTATTTTTTGGAAAATGAATATGAACAATGGCTCTCCTTCTGTCTAATAAATTATTTCTTTCTATAATGGAAGCTGGAAGAGTTTCCTCAATTTCTTTATGTACTTGACGGATAAGATTTTGCATCAAGTTTGAAAGGCCACGGCTATCCATTCCCTTTGCCTTCATTTTTTCTGTGGTATGATAGACAGGCTGCAAATATAGCTTTTCTTTTTCTGTTGGAATATAGAGTTCTACTTCTGGATGAGCAATGCTAAAATTTCTACCATACATATTTGGGCGACCGTAGGCGATGTATTCGTGTCCTTCTTTCAATTTTTTAGCTACCCAATTTGCTCCACGAAACCAAACCAATTTTACCTCACCAGAAGCGTCTTCTAAAATAGCTTCTAGTCGTTTTTTTCGTCCTTCTCCCCAAAGATTTATATTTCTTAGCCGTCCTTTTAGTTGTACAGCTTTGTCTTCTTCTGAAATCAGACCAATTTTTTGAAATTGTGTACGGTCTTCATAGCGAAAAGGTAAGTGCATTAGCAAATCTCCAAACGTTCGGATATTCAGTTCTTTCATCAACACTTCGGCACGCAGTCCACCCACACCTTTCAGAAACTCTATTTTTGTATCAAAAACAGTCTTCTTAATAAATTTTGGTGCAGTAGTTTCTGTGTTTTTTTCCTCGTTTGACGCTATATTTTGGGTGTTTTTTTCCAATACTTTAAAAAGATAGTGCTTTACAAAAATAGCAAATTAAAGTAGAAAAACAAGACATATTGCTAATTTTGTTAGACTTACTTTTAGTCTCCAATAGAATAACCAAAATTGTTGATTATTAAAGTCTAATTCCTAAAAAGGTAATATCATCTCTTTGTGAAATAGTTTTCTGATGATTATCTAATAGTTTTGTTAATGCTTGTTTTTGTAGTTCAGTTTCTAGTGCTGCAAGGGTAGGCAAATACTCTAATATTTTATTTGTACCTAACTTCACTCCATTTTCATCAGATTGGTCTGGATAACCATCGGAGTATAAATACAACATGGTTTCTTTAGGTAAAATTAGCTCTTGACTACTAAAGTTTTGGTATCTTTTCTTTCTTGAATAACCACCAATAGAGCGTCTATTTCCTTTCACAACTTGCAAATCATTAGTAGGAAGAACATAAAATAAAGGACGTTTTGCTCCACAATACATAACTTTAATATCTCCACTAGCAGATATATTTCTATCTATCACACAAAGGGAAATATCCATTCCATCTGCATTCACTTTTTGGTCTTGACGTAGTGATGTTCTGATTTCCTTGTGTAACCATTCTAAAATAGAAGCAGGGTCTGTAAGGTGTTGTTGTGATACAGCTTCATTTAAAAACGCATGTCCGAGCATAGACATAAAAGCTCCAGGTACGCCATGTCCTGTACAGTCCACCACAGCAATAAAGGTTTTATCTTTTGTTTGTGTAGCCCAATAAAAGTCTCCACTTACAATGTCTTTGGGTCTGAAGATTACAAAATGATCTTCAAAGTAATCTTGAAGTTCGGTTTTGATAGGAAGAACAGCTTGTTGTATGGTTTGAGCATAGCGAATAGAATCTGTGATATTGGTATTTTTATTTTCAATAATCTGATATGCCTTAATATTATTTAGTGCAATAGCAGTATATGCTCCTAAGGTGTCTAACATGTCTAACTCTAGTGAAGAGTATGTGTGTGTTTCCATACTCTGTACTGTCAAAACTCCTACTGTTTCTCCTTCTAAATGCAAGGGTAAATACACTAAGGAATAAGGTAGATTTCCTACTTCTACTTCTTCTAATGCGTTATCAAAATATTCTTTATACTGTGATTGTAAGTCATTTATTATCAGTCTCTGATTATTTTTTAGGCTTCTCACAGATAGTTTAGTATCGTCTTTGAGACTGTCAGCATGGGCAGGTAGTGTTTCGTTATTTTCTATGAAGCCCTCAAAATCTATTCTACCAGCTTCTTTATTCAAAACTCCTATTCCAAATCCATCTGCTGGCATAAGTGTATTTATATTTTCATATACCGTTTGTATGAGTGTCTTGACATCTAAAATATTGGTTATTTTCTGTCCTATTTGGCTAAGAGTACGTACATTTTGATACGATTTTTCTATTTCTTCTTTCTGCTGATTAATAGCTGTATTGGCTAAGAAAAGATTTTCTGCTTGTTGTTCTAGTTCTTCTTTCTGATTATTGATAGCTACATTAGCTTGTGCTAAATTATCAGCTTGCATTTGCAACTCCTCCTTTTGCTGAACCACTTCTGCTGTTCTTACTTCAACGATTTCTTCTAGCTTTCTCTTCTCTCTTTCCAGCCTTTTAGTGTTAAGTTTTACGATTGCCCAAATTATTAAGATAGCTAATATCGTATATGCTGCATATGCCCACCATGTTTTATACCAAGGAGAAAATATTTCAAACTGATATGTTACTTCTTCACTCTCTGCTCCCCATAGATTTTTAGCTTGCACTTTAAATATGTATTTCTTGTCGGAGAGGTTAGTATATTCCTTTTGAGTTTTGTCTGTCCAAGCAGACCATTTTTCATCTAATCCTTCCAATTTATAACGATATTGTGTCATTTTAGAAAAAGGCATAGACGGACTAGCAAATGAAAAACGCAGAGCATTAATATCAGCAGAAAGTTGTAATATTTGGCTTTTAGGCTGTTTTCCGATGGCAATGCTATCTGAATCAAAGAAAACACCACCAAATAGCAAGGAATCTGTTTCTCCTAAAAAATCTATTCTTCTTACAAATACATTAGGTTTTTGTTTTGTAAGAAACTTTTGTTTTGTATCTATAAAAACTACGCCTTCATCTATACCTATGGCTATTTTATGTTTTGGCAATACAGCCATTCCGTTGAGTTCGTTATAGGTTTTTAACCCTGCCATAAAATCACTCTGTTTTCTATACTTTCCAGATTCGTTCCACAAAACTTCTTTTTCTCCTTTTTTTCTGTACCATATATTTCCTTCTCTATCTTGATATAAATCTGTGATATTTTGCCCTTCTAACAGAGAGTTCAATTTTTTATCTATGACAAATTTATCTTGAGAAGCATCGTAACTATATACCTTATCTTCAAAAGTAAGTACTATTTTATCTTGAATTTTATAAATAGATGTTTCTTCTAAAGACGGTACTCCTTCCTCAACTCCATATATTTTCACTTCCAACAAACTATCATAATTTTCAGAAAACTTCAATCTAAATACTCCTTTTCTACTATTTCTTGCCCACCAATATCCTTTATTTTCTACTATGTGGCGTATAGGTTCTTCAAAATTGGAATATATTTTTTCATTCCACACTAAAGCGTCTTCAAATTCTGATTTATGTTCAGATTTTGTAAGTAGAGCTATCTGTTTAGAATAAACTGCAAGTAGTTGTAGAGAATCTATATTTTCTATTTCAGAAGTAGTGGAACGCACAGCCCAAGTAGCTTGTGATCTTTTATCCAATACCAATAAATTGTAAGCAGATGTATCTACTACTTTAAATATCCCTAGATTATGTCCATAGTACAACGCTTTGTTTTGGTTAAGCACATCTAAAGCATAGCCTTCTGTTCCTGCTAATATTGAAAATGACTTCTGTTTTCCAGTAACAGGGTCTATCTTGACAGGAAAGTCATTATGATACACTCCAAAAGTAGTTCCTATATAAATTCTATTAAAAGCAGAAGAATAGGCTGTATTTAGTCCTCTTCCAAATACTCCTTGTTTTTCTCCTATTGTAGAATATGGTATAGACAGATACACACAGGCAATACCGTTGTCCGTAGCAGCCCAAAGATTGTTCTTATTGTCTAAGAAAATGTCATAAATCGTATTGCTTTCTAATATATTTTCCTTACTCAGATGAAGTTTTACATTACCATTAAAATCTGTAATATAAATACCATTTCGAAGTGTGCCGATAGCAATGTTTTTATTTGGCAACATCACAGAACAATATCCTTTGTATTTATTAAGTGTTTCTGAGGAAGAAAAAGAAATGGGGATAGTAGTTTTATTCTGTATTTTGTATATTCCTTCTGGACGAGAAAGTACCAGAATACTGCTTGGAGTATCTGACAATACTCCATATACATTAGTATTATCAGTGTTTTCTGCAACAGGCTCTAATTCATAATTTTGGTTGAAGGTGCAAAGACCTGTTGCCATATCACGAACATAAAACGTGTTATTGGTTAAGAAAGCTGTATGAAAGTTTTTTTCCGATGAAACAAATTTGAAAAACTCCAATTTTGTTTCTTTATTTGTGAAAATAAATATATGCTCCTTTGTACGAAAATATATTTTATCTTTGACAACAAAAGTCTGCCAAACATCTGTAAAGTTTTGTACCTCTTTTGGAATTTTATCCATTAGCGACACGTAGTGTAGAGTATTTGTAGAATCAGGTTTTAGTACTCCAAGCTCTCCTTTAGCTCCTACAAAAACCCTCCCATAGCTATCAGTTGCCAATGATTTGACTGTGGACTGATTTGCTGTTCTGTATCTATTCCAACTCACACCGTCAAATTCTAACACTCCTCCATTATTACCAACATAAATAATATTATTGGGAGTTTGTGTGATAGCCCAGTTTTGTGATGCTCCTCCATGCTCCTCTTGTCCAAAATTACGCACCAAAGGACTACCCATATTTGGAATAAAAACAAAAGACGAATCACCAAAATTTTGGCAAAAAGAATTTTGTAGTAGAAGTAAAAATAGTGGAAATACTATTAGGAAAATATACTTTATTTTCATACAAAAAAGTAAAATAAAACTAAACAAATTATTATCTAGCTTAACCTTTTATTAAGTTTTGAAAGAACGTTTAGTTTGTCTGGGTAAGTCTTCTTGTAGTAAGAGGGAATTCTATGGGAATATGCAATAATAACTTTTTTTGCTTAAAAAGTAAAGCATTTGCTAAATTAAAAATATACTAATTTGGCTCTACACAACATCTAAAGATTATCATAATTTATTGCACTATTCAAACACACCTCCAAAATTTACCAATCTATTATAACACCTTTCTCAATCAACAAAAACACATATTTTAACGTAAAACAATGAATTAAGCACATTAGAAAAATATACCAATGAAAAATACCTTAATCATTACAGAATACCAAAACCATTTCTTAACAGAAAATCGTAAAGACCCTATTACTGGAGATAGCTTTTCCATTGGAGATGAGATTGTTTTTTGTGCTGGATGTAAATCAGCTTTTTTGAAAGAAAGTTGGGAGTATATGAAAGAAAGGCATTGTAATCAAAACCTTACTCTTAGTTTGTTTCCTAGTTCGTCTCCTTTGAATTTAGAAAAAGTTGTAGATAAATTTGCACCATCAGCAGACATTGGCTCTCGCTTTTTAGCCTTCTTTTTTGATGGACTAATCAGCGTTGCTCTTACTGCTATTATTTCTTTTACAGCAAATCTATTTTATCCTTTACCTCCCTTTTGGTCTTACACAATCTTTTTTATTTTTATGATGTTCAGAGATGTGACATTCGGTAGAGCCAGCATAGGAAAAAGACTTCTAGGCTTAGAGTTTTATAAAACAGCAAGGTTGAACCATCGTATTCTTTTGATAC
This sequence comes from Bernardetia sp., assembly GCF_020630935.1. NCBI lineage: Bacteria > Pseudomonadati > Bacteroidota > Cytophagia > Cytophagales > Bernardetiaceae > Bernardetia > Bernardetia sp. The sequence continues at coordinate 22,885 of NZ_JAHDIG010000047.1, read as the reverse complement.
GTGTGGGATTTCGTAACGCTGTTTACTGGCTTCCAAATATAGCTTTAGTTTATTTTACTTTTACTCTAGGTATGTTATTGTTGGGAATACTCTTATTTTTCATTGGCTTTCTCTATAATCTGATATACTTTCTTTACCTGATAACAGATAAAAATCCTATTTCAGATGAAATACTAAATATTCGTTTGATGGAAAGTGATAAATGCACCAAATGGATACCAATAAAATAGCTAGACTAAAAAAGAGAAAAATGAAAAATACCTTAATCATTACAGAAAACCAAACTCATTTCTTAGCAGAAAAACGTCAAGACCCTATTACTGGAGATAGCTTTTCTATTGGTAACGAGATTGTTTTTTGTGCTGAATGTAAATCAGCTTTTTTGAAAGAAAGCTGGGAGTATATGGGCAATAGACATTGTAATCAATCACAAACACTCTATGCATTTCCTAAAAAAACAACCATTATCAGAAAAACTCCTGTGGTTGTACCCAAATCAAAACGTAAAAAAAACACTAAAAAAATTATAGAGATAGAAGAGACAGAATTAAAAAAAGTAAGTTATGAAATGCGTGCTCTATCTGTACTCTACGACCTTGTACTCTGTTATTTTGCTGGAGGTTTTTTGAGTATTTTTATTTTTGTAATATTTGATATTGAACCTCCTGAGTATTATATAGGTTTATTTCTATTCCTTATTAGGGATATAATTTTAAAAAATGGCAGTGTTGGAAAAAGGCTGGCAGAAATGTTATTTCTAGACATTCAAACAGAACGTTCTCCATCTTGGATAAAAATGCTTATCGCTACTTCAATTCGGAGTATTCAATCTTTAATTGCCATCTATCTGTTCACGCAATCAAAAACATCAACAGAGTTTACTATGCTTATCATTGGCTTTATACTTTATCAGATATACATAATGGTGTATCAAATTTCCCCAATAGATAGATTATTAAAAATAGCATTAATTAGAAAGGAATGAAGAAGACTTTAATAGTAACAGAACACCAAAACCATTTCTTAACAGAAAATCGTCAAGAACCTAGATAAAGTTGTTTAAGACCTAAAAGCGAGCAGAGCTAATATAGTTTTTTGTTGGTACTGCCCTATCGGTCTGACCTTGGTCTATTAGTCAGTCTCGCTAGAGCAGACTGTAAATAATTTATTTTTTCTCTATTAACTTCGATAATTAAAATACATAAACTAGTCTTTCAAGAGAAAAACACGCCCAATTCTATTGATAATATTTTTCATTAACTTTACTCTACAAGTTTTTTTTAAACAAACACAAACGAGTACACCAATTATTACTACACAAGTTATGAAACACACTCTCTTACTACTATTGACCTTTTTGTCATTACAAGTCGTTGCACAAAGAGGAAATAAAGACGATAACACCAACAAATCAACATTAGAAAAAACAAGCCTTTCTGGGCTCAAGTTTAGAAGCCTAGGTCCAGCTCTCACTTCTGGGCGAATTGCAGATATTGCCGTAAACCCTAATAATTTTAATGAATATTATGTTGCTACGGCCGCTGGAGGCGTTTGGAAAACAATTAATTCTGGGAATACATTTGAGCCTATTTTTGACGGACAAGGAAGTTATTCTATCGGCTGTATTACCCTTGACCCAAATAATGCTAACATCGTGTGGGTAGGAACAGGCGAAAACAACAATCAACGCAGCGTTTCTTATGGAGATGGTGTCTATAAATCTATGGATGGAGGAAATAGTTGGGAACATGTAGGTTTAAAAACCTCTGAACATATTGGAAAAATAATTGTCCATCCAACAAATTCAAACATTGTTTATGTGGCTGCTATTGGTCCTCTTTGGAGTAGTGGAGGAGAGCGAGGCTTGTACAAATCTGAAGACGGTGGAAAAACATGGAATGCCGTCTTGACAGTAGATGAACACACAGGCGTAAACGATGTTGTGATAGACCCTAGAAATCCAGAAGTTTTGTATGCTTCAACCTTTCAAAGAAGAAGACACGTATTTACTTACATTGGAGGAGGAGCTGGCTCTGGTCTTCATAAGTCAGAAGATGGAGGCAAAACGTGGACAAAAATCCAAAAAGGATTGCCAAATGTGATGTTAGGACGAATCGGTTTAGCAATTTCACCAGCCAACCCAGAATATATTTATGCTATTGTAGAAGCAGCAGAAGATAAAGGAGGTTTTTTTATCTCTACCAATAGAGGTGCTTCTTGGGAAAAAAGAAATAGTTATTCAACAAGTGGAAATTATTATCAAGAAATTTTTGCTGACCCAGTAGAGGCTGATAAAGTATATGTGATGAATAACTGGATGCGTGTAACAACTGATGGAGGCAAAACGATGGATTACGTTGGCGAAGATTTTAAACACATTGACAACCACGTAATTTGGATTAATCCAACCAATAACAAACACTTGCTTTCTGGAAATGATGGAGGAGTATATGAATCTTGGGACGCTGGAAAACATTGGACATTCAAACCTAATTTGCCTGTTACACAGTTTTATAAAGTTGCTGTCGATAATGCAAAACCGTTCTACAATATTTATGGAGGAACACAGGATAATTTTAGCTTAGGAGGCCCTTCAAGAACAGTAAGTGGCAATGGTCCAAATAACTTTGATTGGTTTATTACACATGGTGGCGATGGTTTTGAATCTCAAATTGACCCAGAAAATCCAAATATTGTCTATGCACAGTCGCAATATGGCAATTTGGTTCGTTACGACAAAATGAGTGGCGAGGAGAAGGGAATTCAACCCAAAGAAAGAAAAGGAGAAGATAGTTATCGTTGGAACTGGGATACTCCTTTAGCTGTAAGCAGACATAAATCTGGACGTGTGTATTTTGCAGCCAATAAATTATTCAAAAGTGATGACAGAGGAAATAGTTGGGAAGTAATCAGTGATGACCTTACAAGAAACCTAAATCGAAACGAACTGCCAGTAATGGGTAGAATTTGGGGAATTGACGCTGTAATGAAAAATCAATCTACTTCGCCTTACGGAACAATTGTCGCCTTTTCAGAATCTCCAAAAAATGAAAATTTATTATACGTCGGTACAGACGATGGACTGATTCAGATTACAGAAGATGGTGGCAAAAACTGGCGTAAAGTAGGAAGTTTTCCAAATGTTCCAGAAAAGACCTATGTAAATGCTGTTTTTGCTTCTAAGCATGATGAAAATGTAGTTTATGCATGTTTTAATAATCACAAAAATGGAGATTTTAAGCCATACATAGCTATAAGTAAAGACAAAGGAACTACTTGGTCTTTAATAAATGGAAATCTACCAGAAAAAGGTTCGACGTATGCTATCGAAGAAGACCACATCGATAAAAACTTACTCTTTGTAGGAACTGAATTTGGCGTATTTTTCTCTGATAATCAAGGTAAAGGATGGAAGCAGCTAAAAGCAGGTTTGCCTACAATTGCTGTGCGTGATATTGCGATTCAAGAAGAACATAACGACCTTGTTTTGGCTACGTTTGGAAGAGGTTTTTATGTTTTGGATGATTATTCAAGTTTGAGAGAAGTTAGTCAGAAATTAGACCAAAAGGCAACTTTGTTTGCTGTTCGTGATGCTCTTCAATTCGAAACTTCTTATCCGTTGGGCTTACCAAGTAAATCTTTTCAAGGAGATAACTTTTATATAGGAGATAATTTAGGTTCAGAAGCTATTTTTACGTGGTACTTGAAAGAAGGCATCCAGAGTAAAGAAGACAAGCGTAAAGCTGAAGCAAAAAAATTAGAAGATGCTGGAAAAAATAATCCGTACCCATCGTATGAAACTTTGAAGGAGGAAAGCGAAGAAATGAGTCCACAGTTAGTATTTACGATTACTGATGCTCAAAATAAAATTGTTCGCAAATTATTTACTTCTCCAACAGCAGGATTACATCGTATGAACTGGGATTTGCGTTATGCTTCACAAGAACCAATTAGCTTTAGAAAAGCTCCTTTTTACAATCCATTTGGAAGTGAAAATTTAGGTGCTTTTGTTCCAACAGGAAAATATACAGTAACGCTTTCTAAAATTGCAAACGATGAAGAAACACAGCTTTCAGAGTCTGTTTCATTTGAGGTAATTCCATTAAATAATACAGTCATGCCAGCAGAAGACCGTCAGGCTTTGGCGAAATTTCAGCAGGAAGTAAACGAATTATCTGGAAAAGTAAGTAGCGTACAAAATTCGCTTTCAGAACTTTCTAATGAACTTCGTTATATGAAAGAAGCTGTAAAACATACGCCAACCAAACACGGCGATTTGATGAAAGAGCTAAAAGCATTAGAACAAGAAATGCAAGCTATACGACTCCAACTAAATGGTGACAGAATTGCCAACCAGTTGGATAAAGGAACACCTCCATCTATTTCTAATCGTGTGGGTTATTTGGTCTATGAGCAATCACATTCTACTGGTGCGCCAACCCAAACACACAAAAATACGCTTGCCATAGCAAAAGAAGAATTTCCTCGTGTGTATGAACAAGCAAAAGATTTAATTAACAATAAATTTGACGCTTTTCGTAAAAAGCTAAAAGAATATGGTGCGCCATATACACCTAGCAATATTCATTTTATTGATTAATCTAATACCAAAATAAAAACTAAACTACACCTAAAAATCACATCAGTACTACCCTACGAAGCTGACCTTGATTTATTTGAGGTCAGCCTCATAGAGCAGACTGACAAAAATAAAAGGACAAAATAGTTTTCATATTGGTATAAACTATTTTTAGAAAAAACATTGAGCGCAACCGTTTTATGATAACGGTTGCGCTCAATTAATAATAGACTTAAAGAAAAAGTTAAAACTACCTTCTATTTTTTTATGGATTTTCAAAATAACAGCATCTACTTCATAAAAATTAAGCAATTACTTTTTAATTTGAAAAAATGAGCCATAAGAAAAATTATCTATTGTCTTTTTTACGTCTTTTTGTACAATTTATCTTTTTTAGTTTCTGTTTTTATTTGTTGTGTATCGTAGTAGGAGGCTATATTTGGAAAGTCAATACCAGTTCTACTCAAAATAGTGTAGAAGAAAAAATACCCATCTACATCACTTCAAATGGTTTTCATACAGATATTGTTGTGCCTATTAGGAAAGAATTAGACTTTTTCAAAACGCTGAAAAAAGATTCTGCTGCAAATACTTATTTTGAACACGACTATCAGTGGCTTTCTGTGGGTTGGGGCGACAAAAATTTCTACAATGAATCATATAACAATAATTTCCCTTCTGTGGCTACTTGTATAAATGCTATTTTTTTACCTTCAAAAACGCTGATGCACCTAGAATTTTATAAAAACAAACTAAGAGAAGATAAAAACTGCAAAAAAATAACGTTAAAAAAAGAAGAATATGAAGCTCTATTGCAACATATTGAAGAAAGTTTCCGAACTGTTGAAGATGCTTCTGCAAACAAAAGGTTTGTTCGCTTGCCACAAAAAGGGTATTACAATTCTGACTACTTTTTTGAAGCTGAAGGAAGTTATCATCTGTTTTATACTTGCAATAGCTGGACAAACGAAGGCTTAAAGAATGCAAAGCAGAAAACAGCACTTTTTGCACCACTAGCACATACAGTTTTGTATCATCTTGAGTAAGGGGACATCTACTAAAAACCCTAAAAATTTGAAGTCTTCCAACAAAAAGACATACAAATCTCTTATATTAGTAGTGCTATTAAAAAAGAACATATCATTAAAATAAAAAATAATCACTAACTAATATACATCTATGGCTTCTGAAAAAATTACTAAATACTGTATCAAATATATTTTTGCCTTTCTATTTGTATTTGCTATCACAACTTATTTCTCATCCTTTTCTTTTGGGCAAGGAGAAACCCAAATGGTGCGTTTTTCTGGAATTGTAGTAGAGGGAGATAGTTCGTATGGTGTGGCAGGAGTTCATATTTATATTCCTAGAGCTGGGAGAGGTACGGTAACAAATGCTTTGGGTTATTTTACAATGGCAGCTATGGAGGGCGACACCGTTATGGTAAGTGCTGTGGGCTATAAGAGCTCTCAAATCGTAATCCCTAAGCGTGGAGAGCCTATCTATTCCGTTTTTATAGACTTAAAACAAGATGTTCAGCTTCTAAACGAAGTTGTTATTTTACCTTATTCTAATGCTGCTGAATTTAAAGATATGGTCTTGGCAATGGATACTTCTGACCCACTGGTAGAACAGATGAAAGAAAACTTGAGTAATGAACGTCTCAATCGGATGGCTGCCAATATGCCTATGGGAGCAAACTCAAATTATAGATATTTGATGCAACAAAACCTAAATGCAAGAAATAATAAATTCTTTGCTCCAACAGTCCCTCTTCTCAATCCGTTTGCGTGGGCAAACTTTATAAAATCTATACGCAATAAAGACTACAAAAAACCTTTGCGAACTACAACAGGTGGAAGTAGTGGAGGAAATTAGTAATATTCTATTACTTTTATAAGGTCAAAAACTAAAAATGCTTTCTTAGAATAAATCTAGGAAAGCATTTTTTTTAATGCTGAAGTAGTTTATGAATAGATGTATCTAACTTTAAATTTGTTTAAGAATGAAAAAATAACCGTCGTTGAGGCTTAAAATGCAGTTGTCAACGAGGCTTTCCCTAAACGACGGTTCTAAACCTCGTTTACGGTTGAGAAAATACATTAGCTTCGCTCGCTTTCAGGTCTTAAAACAACTTTATTAATTATCCATTCGTTTACCTCTTCAACTTAGAGTCATACTCTAACTGTTCTACTTTATCTTTTTCTGCTTTATTTTCATAATCACTTCCCTCAACAGGCAAAGGAGGAAAGGCATTGAGTTGTCGCCATAATTCATACCAAATTGGCACTTCATTGAGCATTGCCCAGCCATATACACCACTACCTACACGTAAGGCAGCAGGCCATTCTTCTTCTCCCTGTGTATCTGGAACTACTAAAACACGATATTTATTTTTTGTATTGATATAATCAATAACGGCTATTTTTCCTCCAAATGTACCTACTGTTGCCGATTCCCAGCCAGAGAAAACCAAAGAAGGCCAACCGTCAAATTGTAAACGAACATGCGTACCACGCTGAAGCAAAGGAACATCATTTGCAGAAACATAAAGTTCTACGGCAAGTTGTGGGTCTTCTGGCATAATGGTAACAAGTGCTTGTCCTTCCTTAACAATTTCTCCAATTCCTGTAAGTAATGACTTGACAACATAGCCCGACTGTGGCGCACGAATAATATAGTTGGATTGACGTACTTCTACATTGGTAAGTTCGTTTTCAAGTTTGGTAAGTTTCTGTTCATTTTCATTGACATACGCTAGTGTTGAGCTTTTATCTGAAATTGCCTTTGAAATTTTACTCATATAAGCTGCACGTTTTGAAGAAACCTGCAACACTGTATTGAGATACTCATTTCTTGTAGTGGCAAGTTTATTTTGTGCTGAATTGAGCTTTGCAGTCATTTCCTTTGCCTTGATTTCTTTGTTTTCTAAATCCGTTTTGGAAGTAAGACCTCTTTCAAAGAGTTCCTGCTCACGTTGATATTGCCTTTGAGCATTCTCATACTGTGTTTCGATAGCTACCAAGTCAGCACTATCTATTGTGATTTTATATCGCAACTGCTCCACTTTATTTTTTGCTTGATTGACTTCTAGTTCCATTGCAGCTCTATCAGCAGCAATTTGTTGGTCTAGTGCAGCTGCTTTAGCTTCTAAGGAATTGATAGCTTGCCCCTGTGCATCAATCTGATTAACCATTCGGTCTGTCAAGTTGGGGTCGAAATAATAATCTTTAATTTCTGAAATACGTGCAATTGTATCTCCTGCATGAACAAACTGTCCTTCTTGCACATGCCACGCTTCTATTCTACCTCCTATCACTGGATAAACTTTTTGAGGTCTGTCTTCTGGACGCAAGGCTGTAAGCTGCCCAAAGCCTGCAATATTTTGCTGCCAAGGCAGAAAAAGAAAGGCAATACCTGCAATAAAAATTCCTAACGACCAATATGCCACTATTTTGCCATAGCGAGGTGTTTGAAGAAGTTCGAAAACATAAAAATCTTCAAATAATCTATCTCCTGCTGGTATTCTGTTTTTTGAAATTCCTAACATAGTTTTTAATAGTGCCGTTTTGTATATTCTGACAAAAACAAATTATAAAAGTATTACTATCAAATATAATAATTTTGCTTCAAATTTGTTTCTACCTATCCATATTATTAGGCTTATTTTATCTTAATTTTCTTGATATAGATTCATTAAACTAAAATGAAGCTCATTCTGTTTTGCAATGTTTTCTAATCAAGCAATAATTCTAAAAATACACTATATTTCAAAATACAGAACTAATCAGAGCATAAAAACCCAAATAAAGTTTTGAAATATGACTTTTTTGAGTTAAATTATGATACTAATTATTCAAATTACCGACATAATACGTTATCTACACTCACTCTAAAAAAGCAAAAATTATGAATTTCACATCAAAAAATACAGCTAACGACAACGCAACTAGCATCAAAACATACCCTTCCGTAACTCGCTATATGGCAACTGACCTCATTACTTTTCGTCCAGAACAGCCTGTTACAGAAGTCATTGATATTTTTTTAGAAAAGAAGATTTCGGGTGCTCCAGTATTGAATGAAAACCAAGAATTAGTAGGCATTATTTCTGAAAAAGACTGTTTGAGAGTAATTATTGGTTCGGCATATCACAATCAGCCCATCAGCACAGGAAAAGTTTCTGATTTTATGACCAAAAATGTAAAAACAGTTTCAGAAGACCAAGATGTTTTAGACATCGCACAGGCTTTCCTCAACACACCCATTCGTCGTTTTCCAGTAGTGAGCAAACAAGGAAAAGTTATCGGACAGGTCAGTCGTAGAGATATTTTAAGAGCTGCCGAAGTGATAGAAGCTACTACATGGTAGGATATAGAAAAAGAATTAGAATAGAGATTTTTAATTACAAACAATAAAACAATCGCATTAAATGTGATTGTTTTTTAATTTTCAGCCAAATATTTATGTACAAAACTGATTGCCATTGCGCCCTCTCCTACAGCCGAAGCCACACGGTTCATTGCTGTCGCACGCACGTCACCTGCTGCAAAAATTCCTTTGATAGAAGTTTCTAACGAATACGGTTCTCGCTTGTGTTTCCAAACCTTTTTTATCTCCTCATAGCCCAAAAGATTTCTTCCTGTCTCTACAAAACCCTTTTCATCTTTTATAATATCTAGTTCTATCCATTCGGTATGAGGTTTCGTTCCGATAAAAATAAACATCGCATCTGCCTCTACTTCTTTGGTAGATTGGTCTTGTGTATTTTGCAAAACTACTTGTTCTAAATGAGTATCACCTTTTGCTTCAATGATTTCTGTAAAAGGTAAAACTTCAATATTCTCCGTTCCATCTATTTGGTCTATCAGATATTGCGACATAGAAGAAGATAAATCTTCTCTTCGGATAACAATATTTACTTTCTTAGCATAACGAGAAAGATACATTGCTCCCTGTCCTGCCGAATTTCCACCACCGACAATAAAAACTGTTTTTTGAGAACAAGAAAGAGCTTCCGTAGTAGCAGCACCGTAATAAATTCCTGCCCCAGTAAAATCGTCCATTCCTTTGCTTTGTAGTGTCCTGTATGAAACCCCAGAAGTAATCACAACACTTTTCGTAACAATTTCTTTTCCATCAGAAAGCGTCAAAATTTTGTAATCGTCTTTTAGAGAAATCGATGTAACTTCCTGTGGCACTAGAAACTCCACACCAAATCGCTGTGCTTGTGTAGTGGCACGTTTGGCAAGCTCTGAACCACTAAGTCCAGTAGGGAAACCTAAATAATTTTCTATACGTGAACTTGTTCCTGCTTGTCCACCAGGGGCATGTTTTTCTATCAAAAGTGTTTTTAGCCCTTCCGAACCACCATAAACGGCAGCAGCCAATCCAGCAGGTCCTCCTCCAATGATGGCAACATCATAAATATCTTGTGAAGCTGTCGTAGAAAGTCCCAATTTTTCTGCAAGCTCTGTTTTGTTAGGTTTTTTAAGGATTTCTCCTTCTTCAAATACTACGACTGGTAAATCATTTTCACTAAAATTATGTAGCTCTGAAAGTTCTTTTGCCTTTTTATTCTCTTGAAAATCTAACCATTGATATGGAAAAAGATTACTTGCTAAAAAGTCTTTTATATCGTGAGATTGTGGTGAGAACTGAAAACCTACGACTCTTAGTCCTTCAAAATCGGGTTGGTAGGAATTGTGCCAACTTTCTAGTAAGTCGTATAAAACTGGATAGAGCTTGTCTTGTGGAGGATTCCACGGTTTGTGCAAATAATAATCTAACTGAACATCATTGATTGCCTTTATCGCTGCATCAATATCAGAATAAGCTGTAAGAAGAACTCGCTTTGCATTCGGATAAAATGGTTTTGCCTTTTCTAAAAATTCTACCCCAAGCATATCTGGCATACGTTGGTCGACGAGAAAAAGAGCAATCTCTTCATTTTGTTTTTTAAAATCTTCTAAGCTTTCTAAGGCTTCATTTGCTGAAGTCGTACTGATAATTTTATATTCCTTACGAAACTCACTACGCAAATCTCTTTCAATAGCTCGTGCTACCTGTGGGTCGTCGTCTATGGAAAAAATGATAGGCTTTTTCATGTCAATTACGAATTGTCAATTATGGGATAATCGGCAAAGCCAATTAAAAATTATTGAGTTACGAATTGAACTGTAAATGATTAATAATCTGATTACAGTAACAAAACGATGAAATCAAGCTATATTCCAATATATAAAGTTTGAATAAAATAGTTCATTATAAAGCAAAATCTTTTAGTCAAAAAAATTCGTAATTCTTTTAAAAATATTGCTGAATCTCCTCTTTCATAAACTGTAAAGAAGCCTCATTTTGAGAAATTTCTTTTTCAGATTGAAGTTCAAAAATACGCCTAGAAAGTTCAAATCCTGATGCACCTTCTGGAAGTTCTCGGTAGGCTTGATTGATAATGGATATAAAATCTTCTACTGCACTTTTGATATATTCCCACGCTGGTTGGCTCATATAAATTTGCTGTGCTACATTGTGGTTGAGTTCTTCACGAATCGTAAACAAAAGAAGTTGATGTAACTCTGCTGCCGACTGTCCTCCTTCGGTTAGGCGAGGAAGTAAATTATTGACAGAGTTTCTTTCTAAAAAAATAGCCATACGCTCATACGCCTGTAAACGAATAGGCAGTGCAATTTCACTATTTTTAGATTTGAGTTGTAATAAAGACTGGTTTACTTCACGTCCGATAAATGATTTAACTACCAAAAACATGCCGTACAAAACTGCACCTGCTGGCAAGGTAATAATAAGAAGGTCTTTGATTAAAGAGCCGTAATCCATAAGAAAATATATTGAATAGGTAATTTTTCGTGTTTGTAATCTACACAAAATACGAATGTAGATTTTTGTGTAGGTTACAAAGGTAAATATTTTTTTGTTCTTTAAATAGGGTTTTCTAATCTAAATTTAATAGTGCGCTCATCAAAAACATCACCATTTCGCCTTAGTCGTAGTTCTATTTTTCTTCCTTCTTTACTTCTAAAGAGTTCATAAATTTGATGAATCGTAAACTTATTAATATTTGTTCCATTAATACTCACAATTTGGTCGTTTTTCTTAATATCTAAATTGGCAACTGGAGAGTCTTTCTCTATATTAGAAACTAAATAAATAGCAGACCCAGGTACGGGAGTAGAAAGTTCTATTCCTGCCATATTGTAATTAAATTCAGCCTTAAAATTGCGATTAGGTCGTAGAATCATAGTATTATTTGAGTAGTTCATAATCACATGAAAACGTCTCAATATCTCAGAACCTAGACTTCCATTACGCTGCCCTTGTCCTCTTACTGTAGCAATAGAGGTAGAATCTGGAAAAGCAGTTGTTACTTTTTTCAACTCAATGTCTTTCAAGATTAGTTTTGAAGAACGTCCCAAATATCCTGTAATATCTCCCCTCATTCCTTTTCCAAGATATGCCTGTTTCTTTTTCTGTGGAATTTGTAGTTTCTCACTAGAAGAGACATCTAACCATATAGCGTGTCCTCCTCCTGTATCTATCAATAATTTAACAGGAACTTCTGCACTATCTTGCTCCACTTTAGCCCAAATATAAGGTTTAGCATTAATTATTTCTATGGGAATACGAATGTCTTTTTTATGAGGTTTGTATTTATATTTTCTCTTGTTGTAAAATGTAATGGTTGCACTTTCATAGTTTACTTTGACTATAAAATCCGCAAAAATACCATAGCCCATAATTCCGTGAATACGCATTCCAAAGCGAGATGATAAGTGAAAAATATCTTCCTTCAAAATGAGTAAATCTTGATGATGTCCTATAATTCCTGAAATATTAAAATTATTGTCTGGAGAAGCATACGCCATTAGTTTTTCGCCAGAACCCAAACCAGAGAGTTCTATTTCTTTAAGATAACTTACTTGTAATTTGTCTCCCAAACTAAGCTCTGTAATGAGCATATTTTCAACGCCACTGTCTAAAATAAAATGAAGCGTATCAGAATCATTTATCCTAACAGGAATGACAATCAAATTATTAATTAATTTAAACTTGAGTGTTAATAATTTTTTGTTGGGTCTCTCAAAACTAAAACCGTTGTACCTTTCTCTTTTTATATTTTTTGATGAGCTACAAGAAGTAAAAAAAGTTGTGGAAACAACCAATACAACTAAAAGTAAGCTATACAATAAGCTCAAAGAACTTATTTTTTTTGAAGAATTAGTTTGAGAATCATTTGTGTGTATTTTTTTTTTCATCGAAAGTAAGTAGTAGAGTTAAAATGAATTGTGTGTTGGTTCTATAGAATTAAAATACTACTTTGTTATAGAGAAAACAAAAATTCAAATATTTTTTTCACGTTAAATTTAAGAAGTAGCTCATTTATAAATTGGAGACAGACTACCAACTAGAATATCAAGTTTTTGAGAATCAAACCTCCTCACCTTCTCAAATTTGGCTTGCCTTTCATGGCATTGGGCAAAATACAGAAGCCTATAAAAACTTTGCAAATCAAAATAATTTAAAAATTTATAGCTTTGGATTATTTTATCACGAAAAAAACCAAAGTCAGTTTTCAAGAAAAAGAGAAATCGACCTTGCACAATGGTTACGCTTGATGAAAGATTTTTTAAAAAATAAAAATCTTGAGAGCAAAAAAATTTCTATCAATATCATTGGCTTTTCATTGGGTGTTCGCCCTACTTTGCAGTTTGTAAAGCATTTTTCTGATTCAGTGATTTTTGATAAAATCATTTTGATTGCCCCTGAAACACTTGCTGTTAGTAATTGGTACAGGTTTGGAACACAAAATCTGTTTGGTAAATTTTTATTACAAAAAGTAGTGAGTTCAAGAAAATTTAAAGAACTCATCATCTTTGTTTCCTCTTTTATTTTTCCAAAATCAGCACAAAAACTCATTCGTTATCAAATCTATCACGGCATTAGTTCCCTAGCAAGTGCTTGGCTTGCTTATCGTCCGTTTGAGATTGATGGGAACGACTGGGAAGCAATTTCAAAGAAAAATGAAAGGAAAATTATGATTGTGGCAAGTGAAAATGATGCTTTTGTAAAATTAAGACACATTCAAAAATTTATCAGAAAAAATAGCTTTGACAAAGGAAAATCTATCAAATGGATACTTTCTACCTCTCCACATGCTCGTTTGCTTAGAGAATTTCATTTGTAAAACTAGAGCATAAAAAAAGGAAAAGCCGTAACTTTTCCTTTCTTGCAGATAGTCAAAGGCAAGCCTTTGGAACTAAGTAAATACTCACACTCTAAAAAATGTGCTACATTTATTTTTTATATTCAGTTATATCTACCTCAACACCACCAATAAACATATTTGCTCTAATTTTGAGAGGAATACGGTCTTCATCTGCCGACATCCAAATTTTAATAGATTCTTTTCCACTAAAAAGACTGTTTTCTGGCATAATTGGAGTCATGACGAAGGCTTCTTTTTTACCTAATTTTGTTTTGACAACATCTTTTCCAATATAACGCACTTTAAAATCATACACAGAATCCTCAAAGAAAGCATCCATTCGGATAATTTCATTCTTATTGAGTTTTTCATAATCTACTCTACGTAAAAAATAATATCCACTAATCATATCCTGTACATTTGTAGGAATAGGATATTCTTTCTTTGTCCATTTTTTGTCATCTCTTTTCTTATATTTTACATTGGCTTGTTTGCCAGCATGGTCAAACATTACAGTTTCTTCTTTTCTGTATTTGTTTTCTTTTATTTTCCTGTAAAACTTTCTTGGAATATGTTTCTCTCTATCGATGTATGAACTCCATTTGTCATCTACATCGGTTGTCCAAGCAAATACACCTACCGTTTTGCCTTCTACATCGACTCTATAACAACTATTTCCATTTACATTATGGAAATTATCATCTACTTTTACAATTGCCTCACCAGCATTAATAAAACCATAATGTACTAGATAGGATATTTCTTCTCCTTTCTTAAATTCAACATTAGGTAGCATGGCTACTCTGTTTCCATTTTGATAGGTCATAAAAGCAGAAGTTGAAAAAATGAGAACGCTAATACAAACTGCCAAAATGACAAAAGTTTGTAAAGATGGTTTTTGATATAAAATGGAAATAAAATCTTTGAATATAGTAGTGCGTAATTTTTTCATAACAGATATATTATAAGGAATTTAGGAATAGCTATTTAATTAACTCAATAGACGATTATAGTGTTTGAATCCCCTACTGACAATCATAATTTTGCAATAACTATTCCTAAATCAAAAAGTATTCTGCCAAGCATTTACTTAGTTCAAATCACCATAAACGAATTTGGGTGCAGGTTTTATCTTAACAAACTGCTCGCCTAACGTTGGAATCTCATCCTTTTTAGTCATTAGTAACTCATTGAGTTGATTAGCATAGTCTGAATAATCTTTCCTCAACATAAAGTCCGTATTGTCTAAACTTCCAAAATATGTAATGACAGAGTAAGGAACAGGATAACGTTCTAATTCTGGATTGTTTTCCTTGATTTGCTTAACCAGTGTTTGAACTTCTACTAACTTTTTATCATAAGCATCCATTACTTCTGCTTTTTGCATGGTATTCTCATCGTAGCGCAGTTTTAAAAGTGCTTTTCTTTCAACTTCCAATTTATCTAAAAGCTCTTTTCCTTTAAAGCCTTCTATATAATTTGCCTCACGAATAAATTTTTCTAGCATGTCGTTTTTTTCACGTTCTGCAGCCAAAAGTCTGTTCCACGTTACCACTACACTATCGTTGAGCATCGTTAGTTTATCTGGCAAAGCTAATGTATCAACATCTTTCATAGTAGCTTGAGCTTTTTCCCAAGCAGCAGCATCTTCTGCACTTTCTAAATTTTCATCAATTGTAGTTTCTACACTTTCTTCTTTCTTTTTTTCTTTACAAGAAGACAAGAAAAACATACTGCTCATAAAAAGAGCTAAAAAGGCAAAGGATAAATAATTTATTTTTTTCATAGAAATAGAATTTTTATTGAAGAGTGATTACGTTTTTCGAACGTATTACAAAGATAAAAAAGATAGTTAAAAGAAAAATAACTCATATTTAGTTCAAAAACAGACAAATCATAAAATTATTGCAGCAAAATGATAATCAATTTTAAAAACTAGCTAGATTGAAAGAGAGTTTGTAGTTTTACATTTCATTCATAATAAAATAAAATAAGCTACAAAATCAGAACAAATCATGCGAGTAATTATAAGTGGAGGTGGAACAGGTGGACATATTTATCCTGGAATTGCCATTGCTGATGCTTTAAAAGAATCTAACCCAAATACAGAGATTCTGTTTGTGGGAGCAGAGGGAAAAATGGAAATGGAGAAAGTGCCCAAGGCTGGTTATCGTGTGGTTGGTCTTCCAATTCGTGGATTGCAACGCAGTTTCTCTCCTAAAAATATCCTAGAAAACTTAAAATTCCCTGTTCGATTGTTAGGTAGTCTGAATCAAGCAAGAAATGTAATCAAAGAATTTAACCCAGATGTTGTAGTCGGAACAGGAGGATATGCGAGTGGGGCAGTCTTACAAGTGGCAGCGACAATGAACATTCCGACGCTTATACAAGAACAAAATGGACATGCAGGACTAACCAACAAACTTCTTTCAAGACAAGTAGATGCAATCTGTGTGGCGTATCCGAATATGGAAAGTTATTTTCCAAAAGAAAAAATACAGTTTACAGGAAATCCTGTGCGTTCAGATTTGAAAGATTTGCCGAATGCTACACAAACTGATTTTGATTATTTCAATTTAAAAAATGACAAAAAAACCATCTTGGTAATGGGAGGAAGTGGTGGAGCAAAAGTCATCAATGAAGCTATTTTGAATGGGATTCAAACGATTTTAGATAATAATTTTCAACTGATATGGCAGACAGGAAAGTTTTACATTGATAAAATGAAGGAAAAACTAAAGGAAAAGAATCTTTTAGAGCATCCCAATCTTTTTGTGAGTGATTTTATCTATGATATGAAAAAAGCCTATCAATGTGCCGATGTCGTGGTAGGGCGTGCTGGTGCTTTGACGATTTCTGAACTGACTTTAGTAGAAAAACCTGCCATTTTGATTCCTTCACCAAACGTAGCTGAAGACCACCAAACCAAAAATGCAATGGCACTTGCCAAAGAAGATGCTGCTATGCTCATCAAAGATAATGAAGCTGATGAAAGACTCATTCCAAGTCTAATTTATGTTTTAAATGATGAAAACCAACAGAAAAAACTAAAAGCTAATATCAAAAATTTTGCTCGCCCAGATGCTGCAAAAGACATTGCTAAACGAGTAATTGGGTTGAAGAAATAAAGTTTCTTTGTTAGGATTTTCGTGAAGTTATTTCTTGATAAAGTATTGTTTTGTTTCTTTATTTAATGTGAACTCGGAATTATATCACTTGATTATGGTCATTCAAAAGAAGATGCTTTAATATATTTTGGAATTGGGCTATTTTTTTAAAGAAGTTGTTTAAGACCTGAAAGTCGGCGAAGCCAATGGACGAAAGTAGCTTGAATGAAATATAGGGTAAGTTTTATTTATTATTTCTCGTTCAAGCATTCTGCTTGGACGCACTTTTTGGCTACGCCGATTTTCAGTTCGTCAGTATATGCTGACGAAACGGTAAGCACAAGATGGAATCTTGCGCTAGAAAACCATTCTTAAACAAGTTCAAGCTCTATACTCAATAAAAAAACATGAAAATGAAACAAATACTAAAAGACTTTATACGAAAACTAAGAAGTATTTTATTAAGTATATTTAATAAAGACAATCCTAATTTATCTTATATTATTACTGCCATAATAGCTTTTATTGTTGTTGTAGGTGGAATGAATATATTTATTGAGCTTACAGAACACCTAAAGAAAGATTTATTAGCTGATTATGATAAACAAATCGCAGATTATATTATATCTTTTCGGACACCCGTACTTACTAAGTATTTTACTTTTATAACTCATATAGGTGATCGTAATGGTTATTTAATCGCACTTGCTTTGTTTACTCTAATTACTTATTTAGCATTTAAAAAGTGGAAATATGTTATTCAAATAACAAGTGTCTTATTAATTTCGTCTGCTTCTAATATCATGCTCAAACGTTTTATCGACAGAGCTAGACCAGATATAGAACACTTGGTTTCTGTAACTACATTGAGTTATCCAAGTGGTCATGCTATGAGTGCGATGGCTTTTTATGGCTTTTTAATATATTTGGTTTCTACCTTCAAGATGAATATTTTTTTCAAAACCAGTTTGATTGTAGTTTTTATACTAATAATTTTGAGTATCGGAATTAGTCGAATTTATTTAGGTGTACATTTTCCTACTGATATAGCAGGAGGGTATGTGGCTGGTCTTTTTTGGGTGTTTTTTTGTATCCTAATAATTAATCTTGTTCATATTTATAGAAAAAGAAAGTAAGTTCTAATTGAAGAATATTAGATATTTATTTACAGCCTGCTCTAGCGATACTGACCTAATAGAACCAAGGTCAGACCGACAATTTTACATTAGCTTTGCTTGCTTTTAGGTCTTAAACCACTTTTAGTGTAATTTCTTATGAGGCACAACTATTCTCGTACTATCGTTTAAATATTGAGCATTTTCTACTATATTTTGATAATAATTATCTCTAATTTCTATGTTAGGCTTCACTAAAATCACATCTCTATCATCAGAAAGTTTTATAATTGTAAGACCTTTGTATGGAGTGGTAATATTTTTAATTTGATATTCTATAAAAGTAGCTCCTATTTTCAATAACGTAGCCGAATCAGAATGGATAGAATTTAAAGAAATAACTTCTACATTATCAAGTAACTTTTCAGAAGCCTCCGTAGTTTTTTTATAACTAAATCCTAATATACCAAGACCAGTATTACTAAAATCTTTTTTTATAGTCATATATACCCTAGCTTCGTTTACATATATTTTTTTTATTTCTAATCTGTTAAAACTCCAAAGGTTAGCTACATCAACAGAATCAAAAACTCTATATTTTGGTTCTTCAACTTCTATCTGTGTCTCTGTAACAGGAACTTCTTCGATTAACTCTGCTTCTTTTACAGTTTCTTCCCCAGAAAAATTTATAAATACAGTAAAAGCTATAATTACAGCTAGTAGAATCAGTCCAATAAATGAGGATATTTTTCTTGAAGTTTGAGACATAGGTTCATACAGGAAGTGTACGCCAAAGAAATACGCTCTAATGTACGAAAAGTTAAATGTATTGTTCTAAGTCAATGCCGTTGTTGGTGAGACACCAACAACAATATTACCCATGTCTAGTACTCTAAAAAGAGATAATATTTGTCTTGCCTCTAGCATAGTATTTATTCTTTCTTTGCCCAGTGTTCTTTTTCTTCTTCTGTCCAAAGCATAGGAAAAAACTTTCGTTGTTGAAATTTTGGGTGTAGGTATTTTTGCCATTCCGAACCTCCTGTCGCAGCTTTACTTTCTCCTTTGCTATTCAAGTAATGTTTTGCAGTACTTAGATGCACCAAAGGGAAAGTAACATTATAAAGTATGTCAAACTCTCTCAATAATTTTTTTAATTCTCCTGAAATAGGCTTTTCAGTATGTAGTTGAATTAATTTATCCTCTAGTGTTTTGCCTTTAACTTCATTGGCAAGATGAATAAACTTAGATAGATATTTTTCCTCAAATTGTCTTAATGTCAGAGTTTTAGTTTCAGTTTTTCGATTATGTCCTGCATCTTTCCAATAAATATGCTCAAAATAATCTTCAATTTTTGGTTTTTCTAATGCAGACAAGCGTTCTATCCCTTCTTGATTAATTAAGTTTTTCAGACGAGTGCAATAAATTTCAATAAAACGAAATTGTGCGCTCTGAAAACCACTCGCAGGTGTTAGCGTACTTCTAAACGCATTATAATCGTCATAATCCATTCCTTCACTCATCACAGAAAAAGAATTGATAAGCATAGAAGTATAACGGTTTAGGCGATGAATTTTAATTTGAACAAACTCTTCTGTAATGTTAGGTTCTTCAATAATTTGTTCTAATTCATGCACCATTAATTTGAGTGTAAGCTCTGTTATTTGATGATAAATAATAAAAATTTCTTCGTCTTTAAAATTTGTACGAGGTTTTTGAAGAGAAAGCAAAGTATCAACTTCAATGTAATCCCAATAATTGATAGGTTTGGCTTGTAGTAATCCTTTCAAATACGTATCAGGGTTTTCGTCCAAGTTTTCGTATTTTTCATTAATGGCTTTTATGATTTCTTCTTGTGTCATTTTTCTTAGTTGATATTCTCAAAATTAATTATTTTTAAAACCCTAAGGGTCTTAAAGACTCTTAGGGTTTGGTTCAAAGACATTTTTTATGACTCATTTTCCAAAACTCATACACCTTGAGTATAGAAAAATATTTTGGTACAAAGTTAAACAGAATAATAACTTAACAATATAAATTGTAGGGGTTTTCTTATAAAAACTATTAAGGTCATTTTTGAGTTTTAAAGTCATATTTTCTTTTTGTGGTTGTTGCTTGCACTAAAACACCAAACCATGATATTTTTTTTGGTGGTGTTGTAAAAAGTATGATGGGGAGATATTGGTTGTTGGTGGGGACACCAACAACGGCTTTTCTTCGCTCTTGTCAGTGTCTCACCGACGATAATTCGCACTCAATATCAAAATTATAAATGCTCATCATACTTTGTTGTAACACCATCATTTTTTTTCTGTATAAGTTGTTTAAATTTTATCGTATTTAAACGTGAATTGAGGGATAATGCTATTTGTAGTGCCTGCTATTTCAGTAATAAAATCTCACACAAAAAGAAGAACATTTTACCTTTCCCTACAAGCTTAAAAAAAACACCACAAAATCAACTTAAAATTTCAACCTATTTTATCATTTTTTACAAAAATTATTTACATTTGCCTTATAATTAAAGGCTATTTTTGATTCAAAAACCGTTTTATCAAAAAAAATCTATAAAAATCAAGCATTCGCTTTTTTATTTAACACCATCTTCTCTCTAAATTTTTATTTATGTCACATATTCGTTTTGAAGCATTAAGAGATGCCAAAAATCGTCCAGAAGTAAAAGTAACCTCACCTTCTCATCGTATTTCAGATTATTTCGGAGTAAATGTATTCAACAAAAAGGCAATGCAACGCTATTTGTCTTCTTCAACATTTAAGAAATTAAACATAGCGATTGAAAAAGGACAAAAAATAGATAGTAGCCTTGCCGACGCTGTGGCTTCTGGAATGAAAGCATGGGCAATAGAAAACGGTGTTACACACTATACACACTGGTTTCAGCCGTTGCGTGGAACAAGTGCAGAAAAACACGACTCATTTTTCCGTCCGAATGCAGAAGGAACTCCATTAGAAGAATTTAAAGGCTCTACACTTGTTCAGCAAGAACCAGATGCGTCTTCTTTCCCTAGTGGTGGTCTTCGTGTAACATTCGAAGCTCGTGGCTATACAGCTTGGGACCCTTCTTCACCAGCCTTTATTGTAGAGAGTGGAGGAGGAAAAACACTTTGTATTCCATCACTTTTTGTTTCTTATACAGGACAAGCACTAGACCACAAAACACCTCTTATTCGTTCTATTGATTTTTTGAATCGTGCAGCTACAAATGTTTGTCGTCTTTTTGATAGAAATGTAAATAAGGTTACCATTACACTTGGCGTAGAACAAGAATTTTTTGTAGTGGACAAAGCACTTTTTTATGCTCGCCACGATTTGATGCTTGGTGGACGTACTGTTTTGAGCCACGCACCTGCTCGTGGACAGCAATTAGATGACCATTATTTTGGCTCTATTCCTTCAAGAGTAAAAGCCTTTATGCAAGATTTTGAAATTGAAGCGTTGAAATTAGGTATTCCTATCACAACTCGCCACAATGAAGTTGCACCAGCACAGTTTGAATGTGCGCCACAATTTGAAGAAGTAAACGTAGCTGTTGACCATAATATGGTTTTGATGGACGTAATGAGCAGAGTAGCAGAGCGTCATAACTTGAAGGTTCTTTTCCACGAAAAGCCATTCCAAGGCGTAAATGGAAGTGGAAAGCACAACAACTGGGCATTGAGTACAGATACAGGCAAGAACTTATTAGCTCCATCTAACAAGCCAAAAGAAAATTTACAGTTCTTAGCTTTCTTTGTAAATACGATTAAGGCTGTTCACGAACATGCCGACCTTTTGCGTGCTAGTATCGCATCAGATTCGAATGATTATCGTTTGGGAGCAAACGAAGCACCTCCAGCCATTATTTCTGTTTTTGTAGGTTCTCAGCTTGATAAAGTCTTGAACGAACTAGAAGAAAATGCAAAAGTAGAGGTCGGAAAAGGCGACAATATGTACATTAAATTAGGAATTGATAAAATTCCACCAATTTTACTTGACAATACAGATAGAAACCGTACTTCTCCATTTGCTTTTACAGGAAATAAATTTGAGTTCCGTGCTGTGGGTTCTACAGCAAACTGTTCACTCCCAATGATGGTTTTGAATACGGCAGTCGCTGACCAACTTACAAAGTTCCATGCAGAGGTTGAAAAGCTAGAACAAGATGGCGAAAAACGTGAACTTGCTATCGTAAATGTTCTTCGTCGTTATATCAAAGAATCAAAAGCTATTCGCTTTGAGGGCAATAATTATAGTGAAGAGTGGGAAAAAGAAGCTAAAAAACGTGGTCTTTCCAACCTTCGCACTACTCCAGAAGCCTTGACAGCTAACCTTACTAAAAAAGGAAAGAAATTATTTACTGATAATAATATCTTGACAGAAGATGAAATCGAAGCTCGCCAAGAAATTCATTTAGAAAACTATTTGCATCAAGTTCAGATTGAATCTCGTCTTTTAGGAGATATTACCATCAATCATGTATTGCCTTCTGCTATGAAATACTTGGGTGTTTTGTCTGAAAGCATACATAAAATGCAAAAAGTAGGTTTAGAAGAAAATTTGGAAATGATTACTGATACGGCTCGTAGAATTTCGAAACACGTTGATAAAGCAACCAAGCTTGTCAAAGAAATGATAAATGAGCGTAAAAAAGCCAACTTACTAGAGCCGACAGAAGGAGCAGAGGCTTACTGTAACAAAATCAAACCTTATTTTGATAAGATTAGATATGAAACGGATAAGCTAGAACAATTTGTAGATGATGATTTATGGCAACTTCCTAAATATCGTGAGCTACTTTTTGTAAGATAAATATTAAGTAGTTAGCTGGTATAATTTTGTTATTTTCAAAAGCTAGTGCAATTTT
>NZ_JAHDIG010000046.1 GCF_020630935.1 Bernardetia sp. | reverse complement strand
ATTTTTAAGTTTGGATTTTTTTTGTCTCAAATTTTTAAAAATGATACAACCCTTTCTTTTCAATAAAGATAGAAAGAGCTATAACTTTTGTTTTTAGGTAAACTTCTCGTCTTTGGTTTTTTTGACCGTCTCTAAAAACTCTTTGATTCGCTGTTCTTGGTCTTTATGACAAATAAGAAGTACTCCATCGTGATCAGCAACAATAAAATTATCAAGTCCTTGAACAACTGCTAAACGGTCTTTAGAAGATATTTTAATGATTGAGTTTTTTGTGTTATAAGCCATTACATTTCCTGTAATAACATTTTTATTTTTGTCTTTTTGAGCTTGTTCGTGTAATGATTTCCAAGTTCCTAAGTCTGACCAACCACAATCACAAGGAACTACAAAAACGTTGTCTGCCTTTTCCATTATTCCATAGTCAATCGAAATTCCATGAAATTGAGAATAGGCTTTTTCTAAAGATTTAGCTTCATTTTTTGTATAGAAGTCGTCTTTCATGTCCTCAAAGGCTTCTGAAATTTCATTTAGATATTTATCAAAAGCACTCGCTATAGTCTGAACATTCCAGATAAAAATACCAGCATTCCAAACAAAATCTCCACTTTCCAAAAATGATTTTGCCATCTCTAAATTTGGTTTTTCTGTAAAGAGACGTACTTTTTTTACATTTCCTTTTCCTCTTTTGCTTTCTTCGCTTTGAATATATCCATAGCCTGTATCTGGGCGAGTAGGTTTTATGCCTAGAGTAACGATTTTGTCGCTATATTTTGCAGCATCTAGTGCAACAATTAATTTATCAATAAAACTATAAGTATCTAAAATGACATGGTCGGAAGGTGTAACAACAATGTTTGCTTCTGGATTTTTAGATTTAATTTTATAAGAAGCATAAGCGATACAAGGAGCTGTATTTCGTAGAAAAGGCTCTAACAAGATTTGGTCGTCTGAAAAATTAGGTAATTGTTCTTTTACCAAATCTTTATAGTCTTGATTGGTAACAATATACATATTCTCTGGCTTACAAACAGGCTCAAAACGCTTTACTGTTTGTTGGAGTAATGATTTTCCAGTTCCTAAAATATCTTGAAACTGTTTTGGGTAATTACGGCGACTGAAAGGCCAAAAACGGCTTCCAATTCCTCCTGCCATAATGATTAGGTGTGTATTTGGGTCTTGCATGTATTTTGAGTTTTCTTTGATTCTATATTTTAGTAATGTTATCTAAACTTCCCAGCCTTTCACAAATTCAAATTTTCCTCCATCAAAAAGTCCTTTATCACTTAGTTTTAATGATGGAATAACTAAAAGAGCCATAAAGGAAAGTGTCATGAAAGGTGCGTGAAGTTTAATAGGATTGCTCATTAATGTTTTTGCAAAGCTATCAATTTGTGCATATTTTTCTCCAACTTCTTTGCCATTTTCTAAGGACATAATTCCTGCTACTGGTAGAGGCAAAACATGATGATTTTCTTTTCCATCTGTTGCTGAAATACCTCCTTTTTCTCCAATAACTAAATTTACAGCTTTTGTTATATCTTCATCTGTAACACCAACAGCCACAATATTATGAGAATCATGTGCCACGCAAGATGCAATTGCACCACGTTCTAAACCAAAGTTTTTAATAAATGCGACAGCAACTGGTGCATCAGTTTGATAACGATTTACAACGACAATTTTTAAGACATCAATTTGAGAATTTGAAACTAGATTTCCATTTATATCTGTAAGATTGTCAATTTCTATAAAAACAGGATTTGTAATGAGCTGTTCGTCTAAGGCTTCAATAACTTCAATTTTAGTAGAATCTTGATTTTTTTGAGTTACTTTTTCTTGGGTAATTGTAAAATCGGATACTTTTTTAGGTTGTACATTAAACTGATTGATAGCTTTTGTTTCTACATCTTTGATAAATGATTTGCCGTTTTGAGCAACTTTTTGTCCACCAATATAAGTTTCCAAGACTTCAAAATTTTCTAAGTCTTTTACGATAATAAAATCGGCTTTATCTCCTTCTTTAAGCTGTCCTACTTCTAAATTATAATGTTCTATAGGATTGATACAGGCTGCTTGTAATACTTTAAATTTATCAATTCCTAGCTTTATAGCACGTTTTACCAAAAGATTTATATGTCCTTCGATAAGGTCGTCAGGATGTTTGTCATCAGAACAAAACATCATATTTTCATAATGCTTTGGCAACAAATCAATCAGCGCATCAAAATTTTTAGCTGCGCTTCCCTCTCTGATAATGATTTTCATGCCATATTTTAGCTTATCTAAGGCTTCTTCTGACGTAAAACACTCGTGGTCGGTACTAATTCCTGCTTCTATGTATTTTTTTGCATCTTCTCCTTTAAGAGCTGGAGCGTGTCCGTCGATGGGTTTTCCTTGTTTTTTTGCAGCCTCAATTTTTGCCATCACTTCTTCATCTCTTGCCAAAACAGCAGGGTAATTCATCATTTCTGATAAATATTTAATATGAGGTTGGCTCATTAGTTTTTCAATGTCTTCTACTGAAATAGTTGCTCCAGCCGTTTCGAAACTCGTCGCAGGAACGCAGGAAGGCGCACCAAAAAAGAAATTGAAAGGAACTTTATTTCCATCTTCTACCATAAACTCTACTCCTTGCATTCCCATTACATTGGCAATTTCGTGAGGATCGGAAATGGTAGCTACTGTGCCGTGTACAACTGCCATTTGAGCAAACTTGGAAGGAACAAGCATCGAACTTTCGATATGAATATGTGCATCTATAAAACCACAAAGTGCATAGTTTTCTACTTCTTGATTTTTATCTGTAATTTTTTCTATGGAATGAATTTTGCCCTCTTGAATAGTAATTTGAGCAGGGAAAATTGTTTTTTCTGCAATATTTACAAGATTTGTACGTATTATCATAAGACGAGTGGAAACGATTTTGAGTTTGTGTAGTTCTGTATTTAGATGAGTTAAAGTTCAAAGATAACTTATTCTATCAACATTATTTTTTGCAAACTTTACATATCTTTACCTTTTAGATAAAAAATCCTCAATAATTATAGAAATAGAATTCAGATGAAAAATATATTCTCAAAATTTACTATAAAAGCATTACTATTAGTATTTGTATTTACTTTCTCTTTTGCCTTTCAAAGTTGTATTCACGCCCCTCAACAGGCTTGGACTCCAACAAAACGTAAAAATATGAGAGATAAAAAACCTCGTTCTCCAAAGTATGAGCAGCGTTTAAAAACGGTAAGAGCTTGGTAAAGTAACTTGCTAATTTATTCCTAACAAAATCAATAAAAAATGAATTCTATCAAAACAACTATTTTTTCTAAAAAAAGAGTAGCCGTTTTTCTATTGGCTGTTTTTTCTACTGCTCTTATGAGCAGCTGTGTACATGCACCCAAACAGGCATGGACACCCAAATACAAAAGTTATAAACTCTCAAAGAAAAAGAAGTAAATAAGCCAAATTAAATGACTGAAAAACTAAAATTCTTGAAACTCAAATCTATTTATCTGCTTTATTTTATGTTTTTGCCTGCTTTTATGATAAATATAAGTTCATGTACTTCACACAAAGGACATACAATGAAGAAGAAAAAACTAAAAAGAGGAAGACCTATTCCTTGCCCTGTCAAAGATTGTTAGGGATATATGTTTTGTTCTGATATTAAAAAACGGGTCTTCCATTCTTTGTGAAGGCTTTTTTTCTGAAAAAAATCTGATAAAAACTCTCTTATCACGATTGTGTAATCAATTTATTTGTATCTTTTAGTTTGAATCCACTTTTTCGTACATTAAAGCATATACAGCAATTTTATATTTATATGATGAAAAAATCCTTATTTCTCCTTTTATTTTTTATGTCTGGTATTGTGTATTCAGTATCAGCACAAGATAGCGTTGCCCTTATTTTGAAAGCTATAGATGAGCTTCGTTCTGAGCAACGACAACTCCAACAACAAAATCAAGATTTTGTACGTCGTTATCAGGTACTGACTGACCAACGCCAAAGAGATAGTCTAAAGGTATTGGCTCTAACAGATTCTTTAAAAAATCGTACTCAACAAATTACTGTTCTTTCTTCTGATTTGAGTTTATATAAAGAAACTGTAGAAAAAAATGATGCGATTGTGAAGGGAGTTTCTCGTCGTGTGGAGCTGACAGATGAGGCTCGTTATAAAATGGTCAGAACAAATCTTATTCATTCGGCTGAATTTTTTGAAGTTTTGAACGACCGTTTGAATACACTTTATGCTATCAATCAAGTAGAGAGCTATAGAACAATGCTCAATAGTTTGAACAATCCTGCTGATGAAACATTAGGTTTTTCCTACAATGATAAAGTTATGCAGCTAATGGAGAAAAAACTTGTCAGTAAAAAAGATAAAGGAGGACAAAAAATACTCAATATTGCCAATATGCTTTTGCAAGACCCAGTAGTAAGTAATATTGCTTCAGCTACACCAGTTGTTAATATTGCTACTTCGGTTTTGGGTTTTGTTTCTGGAATTGCAGCTCAAAGAAAAGATGTAAGTGAAGGAGATGTACAAGAGTTTAAAAATGAGTTGGAAAAATATACAGCGTATTATGCAAAATTGAATTTGGTAAATGCTCGTTTTGCAAATAACATTGATAACTACCAAGTTCAGACTACCAACTTGCACGAAAAACTTACAGAATACGTAAATCTTCATGCAAAAGGTTTGAAATTCAATGTTGAGATTAAAGAGCCAGAAGGCACTGTTACGAATGGAGAATATTTGTTGAAAGTATTTAGAACTTACAACAAAGCTGCTGTAACAGCTTATTTTGATAAGCTAGAAAAAGAGTTTACTAAAGGAGGAAAAGTAGATTATTCTAAGCTGATGGCAAAGTATCCTCATATTATGGAAGCAAACAAAAAAATTGAGGATGTGATTTACCTTTATAAAGAATTTGATTACCTCTATGGACAGTATATTTCTATGATAGATGAAAATAGTCGTAATACGATTGTTATTTTGCAGGGAGCAGTTGCTCAAAATTTGAGTAGTGAGCCTACAAAAGTACAGACACAAATTGACATCTTAAAGAGCAAGAAAACAGAAGCTGTTGCTGGCATTCGTCGTGCTGTAAATCTTCCTCGTTTGAAAGATATTGTCAATATATTGGATAGTTATTACCCAGCACTTTAGTTAATGATAAGTGGTAAATTATAAATTCATTTATCAATAAAAAGAGGCTGACCTTTTCGGCAGCCTCTTTTTTTATTGCATTTGTTATTTTAACTATTTTCTTGACAGGAAGCCAAAAGAAACATAAAGCTGTGCATTAGCAAGGTTTATTTGGTTATCTCCAAAAGTAATTGTGTCGTCATCTCCAAAAGTTGGTTGACCAGATAAATAACGAACTCCCACACGAAAAGCACTTCCACCATCATAATTAGTAAATTTTAAGCCACCACTTATAGAATAAGCAAAAGCTGGAGAAGTAATAGCTTCAGCAGATGTTGAACCTAATACAGTGCTATATGTAACTTCTGGACGACGAGCTATCATAAGTCCTCCTAAAGCACGAAATTCTGGAGCAATTACTGGAGTGATTGGGTAAGAAAGTTCTATACCCCCCATCAAGTTTCCATGTACCCAAGGTTGAGCATCTATGTTAGTAAAGTCATTGAGACCATTTCGTTCTTTATTATATGGATTTAGTTGTGCATCTACTGAATAGGCAAAACCTACTAATGGATGGAAAAAATAAGCACCTTCAAAGCCTAAACCACCACCAAATTTGGCTTGGTCAGAAAATTCATCACCTAGAGGAAAGTTTCCATATAAAGTAAATGCGCCATAGCTTACAGATTCTTCTGGAACATCTTGTGCAAAAGAAGTAGAGATACCAGCAAAAAATAAAGTAGCTACTACTAATAGAGATTGAAATAATTTGTTTGTCATAATAAAGTTTGAGTTAAAAAAATAATGAATTAAAAAAATGTACTTGTCATCAGATAGCAAGTTTTGGGAAATTACACTTATAA
Organism: Bernardetia sp.; assembly: GCF_020630935.1. Lineage (NCBI taxonomy): Bacteria > Pseudomonadati > Bacteroidota > Cytophagia > Cytophagales > Bernardetiaceae > Bernardetia > Bernardetia sp. The sequence continues at coordinate 33,950 of NZ_JAHDIG010000046.1, read as the reverse complement.
ACTTCTTTTTTGAAAAAAGGTTTTAAGCATTTGTTCATAAAATGACTAATGTTCATTTTTTGTTGTGCAAATATGCTAAATCTGTATTGTTATTCAAAAACATTCTATCAAAAAATTCAAAATTTTTTATCAGAAATAGTCTATGTATATTTGAAATCTGTATTCAAGTCTAAATAAAACAATAAAAAACAATGAAAATATACACTAAAACAGGCGATAAAGGAACAACATCACTCATTAGTGGAAGAAGAGTTTCGAAGGCAAATCTTAGAATAGAATCGTATGGAACAGTAGATGAACTCAATTCTTATATTGGAATGCTGCGAGACCAAAAGGAACTGCAACACCGAAAAGAAATTTTGATTGAAATTCAAGACCGTTTGTTTACTATTGGTTCTCTTCTAGCCTCTGACCCCAAAAAAAAATCTCATATTCCTATTCCTCAGATAGATGAAACAGATATTACTGCATTAGAAGTGGAAATAGATGTTATGAACGAAGAGCTTCCTTCCATGACACATTTTATTTTACCTGGTGGACATCAAGCCGTTTCGTTTTGTCATTTGGCAAGAACAGTTTGTAGAAGAGCAGAACGCCGTTGTACAGAACTCAACAAAGAAGAAGAGGAAGGAATAGATGAAATAATTATTCGTTATCTCAACCGTTTGTCAGATTATATTTTTGTGTTGTCAAGAATGACCTCCTATGAAGTAAAAGCCGATGAAATTGCTTGGAAACCAAGGGTTTAAAAAATATGAGCATGAAAAAAGGTTGTTTCAAAAAAACAACCTTTTTTTAAGAAGAATATCTATAAAATTTAGAAGAAGAAACCAATATCTAACGAGAAGTAATTAAGTAAGGCTCTGACACCAAAATCACCATCATCACCTTTTTTATTGAAACGAGTTAGACCGTGGTGATAACTCAAGCCAAAATCTAGCGTTCCGACAGTTTCAATATCATACTCTACACCTGCTCCAACCAAGAAATCTACGCTCAAAGGCTGATAGTAATCACTTGTGTTTCTGTCTTCTACAGAAACACCTGCAAGCTCTGATGTTGTTTTTGAAGAAACATTTAAACCTAACTGTCCTCCAAAAAGACCACGAATACGAAGACCATTAGCAATATCTCCAGAGCGCATTTTGAGAGCTAAAGGCACTTCTACTGCCGTAACTTTTGAGGTTGTAGTGGCATCTAATCCATCAATACTCGTTTCATATCCCTTTGAGACAATTAAAAGTCCTGTATGAAAAGCAGCACGTTCAGAAAAATTGAAATCTGCCATCAGACCTCCTGAAAAACCAAGTTTTGAACTGGCATCAAGCCCGTCAATAGATTTTTTGTCTTCATCCGTAATTCTTGCATAAGAAATAATAGGATTAAACTTCAGACCCAAACGCACAGGTGACTGAGCTACGGCTTTTGATAAAAAACCAGTAAAAATAAAAAGTACAGCTAGAAAAGTTATTTTTTTCATAAAAAGTTAAGGTAAAGTTGATGAAAATAGATTTATAGGTTATAAAAATAGCTACATAAAAAGACGCTTTATATCTTGTTTGATAAGTTCAATATTAGAAATTGTTTTATCTGTAACTGTTGAAAGATTTGGTAATGAAGGCAAATCAGAAGCTGAAACAGCTATGACAGGCAAGGCATAAGTACCACTGAATATTTGGTCTTTCAATTTTTCTATGCGATGACGAATAGCAATAAGTTGCTGATTTAGATTGTCTAAAAGTTTTTCCGTTTGTGCCAAAGTTCGTTTTTGTTTGTTCTCAAAAGATTCTTTTAGAGCTTTTGTTTCAAGTTGTTGCGACGTTTTGGCTACTTGTTTACGTAGGGAAGATAACGAAAGTGTAGTAAACAAACGTAATTGATTTTCTACTTGCTCAACAGAATTTTCAATATAGAGAATAAAATCTTCTAAGAAAAAAGGATTTTCTTCTACTATGGGTAGCATCAAATCGTCTAAAAAGCCAGCAATTTCTACAATAAGAGTTTGAAGTTGTTGTTTTTGGAAATCAAATTTATCAAGTGTCATCTCTCTTTGTTCTTTGAGTTGTAGTTGAAAAGATTGCAGCGAATGAAGTTTGTTTTGATACGAATGTTGAAAGGTAAGCAATACAGACTTTGAAATAGAAGCAGTAAAGGATGATGTTGTATTACCTATTCTAGTAGTGTTTTGAGAAGAATACATAAACGATGTTTTTTGAATAAATGACTTTCTTTTTGAGTGTCTGTGTTTCTTGAACCAAGTACAAATTTAATGACCTTTTTCCAATTTTTAAGTATTTGAACAGATGTATAGTTTTGAAAACGTAATCCAAATTCAAAATAAAGATTAAATAAATTGTGCCAGTTTTCTGTTTTACAGTTATAAAACTGTAATTTTGTAGCCGTGCTTTCCGTTATGTAAATACGCTGCCAAAGAGTGATATGTTTTTGATAATTGATTTTTTTAATACTAATCTCTCATCAAAATATATTTATTCTGATACTGTAAAGTTAGATTTGAGATACTTCTCTTTAGATTTTAAGTTCAAAAAAATTCTACGAAAATACAACGCTCTACCTCTTGATGTATCAAATGTAGAACGTTTCTACCATAATTATGAATCCGTTACAATTACTAAAACAATTATTTATCAATAGTACTATCCATAAAAGAAAACTTACAAAGTGTTGGCAAGTTTTATTTGTAGCTGCTTTTGTAGTAGGACTTACTGCTTTTACTACTCCTTTCATTAAGAAAAATCATTTAGAAACTCTTCTGTTGGAAACAGAAACAACTTTCATTGAAAATAATGTTTTTCAGAACCATTTTCCAAAAGCATTACTCAGTCCTCTGTCTAAAAAGGAAATGTATCGTTTGATGTGTTTGCCAGATGATTCTTTGGCTTTGGTAGAACTCTATAATGCTACTGATGGTGCAAACTGGACAAACCCTTGGATACTTACAGACCCTTGGACGACATGGGATGGGGTGGTCTTGAATGCGAGTGATAGTTGTGTTTTAGAACTTAATTTGAGTAATAAGGGGCTAAAAAATTCAGTGCCAGCCTCTATGTTTGGAGGAGACAAACTCAACCAAGTAACTAAAATTGATTTTTCTAATAATGAGCTTACAGGAAATATTCCGATAGGTTTTGGTACGCTCACTACGTTAAAAGATTTGAACCTATCCAATAATGACTTGACAGGAGAAATTCCTTCTGAAATTGCTAATGTAATAGGGATAGAGCGATTAGATTTGAGTTTTAACTCTCTTACAGGAAACTTTCCAGTAGAACTTACAGACATTGCCACGCTTGCAGACCTTGATTTTATCAGCATTGATTCCAATTTTATTGAAAATGTGCCTACTCTTCCAGTAAATAGACCTATTACATTAGACTTTTCCAACAACAGATTAAAATGGAATAGCCTTGTTCCTAACAACAAGTCTCAATATACTTTTACGTATTCGCCACAAGATAGCGTTGGAGATTTTAAAATCATTAATGTGCCACAAGGAGGAACATTCAAAGATACAGTTTCTGTAAATCAAATAAATGGAACAACAACTTATCGTTGGCTTCGTGCAGGAGATTTAATTAGTGAACAAAATGATGATAGTGTTTTGGTAGTAAATAATGCCACAGTTGCCGACCACGAAGGAATTTATACAGCTGAGGTTACTCATACTGGCGCACCAAACGTTACACTCAATAGAAAAAGATTTTTAGTAAATGTTGTTGAATGTCCTTCAAATAATAGTCTCATCACTCCAGATACTACAATTTGTGAAGGAACACCCCTTCCCACCATTCAAGGTTCGGAGGCAGAACTGGGTGAAGTAGCCTTTTTCTCTTACAAATGGCAACAGGCTTTAGATGGTGATACTACTAACTGGGTAGATGCTTCGGTAGGAAATGTTCAAAACTATAACTTAAATAATGCTGGAATTACTATCACAGACACTGCTTATTTTAGAAGAATTGTTGTTCCTGCCCCCGACACAGGCTGTACAGAAGATACAACTTTGAAGGTTAGGGTAGTGATTTTGCCAAATATTACGACGAATACACTTTTTCCTTCTATTCAGAGCGTTTGTTTGGGTGATTTTCCAACAGATATTTATGGCACAACTTCAGATTCTTCAGCTACCAGTCCATTGCGTTATCGCTATCAAGTATCTTTAGATTCTGGACAAACATGGATTGATAGTGTTCAAACACAAAATTTTACGTTTACAGATTCTATCGTTACGACAGATACGGTTCAGTTTAGAAGGATTGTTACAGGAGCTTGTGCGCCAGATACAAGTAACGTCATTACGCTTTTTCCTCTTTCTCCAGTAGAGGCAGATTCTATTTTTGAAAGTCAGACCATTTGTATTGGTACTCGTCCAGATACACTTATTGGAAATATTCCGACAGGAGGAGATGGAAACTATAAACATATATGGCAAATTGCAACACGATTAGATACAGCCGACTGGTTGAGTGTAGATTCAGCAGGAAGAAGTTATATCCCTCCGATAGCTAATGATACTTTTTATGTCAGAAGAGTAGTAGAAAGTGCTTGTTTTAGAGATACAAGTAATATTGTCAATATTTTTATCTCTCCAGACCTAGGAAATGATACTTCTGCAATTTCTATTTCACAAACACAAATCTGTGTGGTAGATACAATTCCGACCATTACAGGAACTGCCCCTTTTGGTGGAGTAGGTTTTCGCTACGAGTGGGAGGTTTCATTAGATTCTTCTACTTGGACAAGTGTAGATACACTACAAAATTATAACCCTAATGATTCGCTGCTCTTTGCAGATGTTTTTATGGAAGTTCCAGATAGTTTCTTAGTGAGAAGGTTAGTAATTGATTCTTGTAGGTCGTATCCTAGTAATGTCTTGACTTTATTTATGATAAAAGAAATTGATAGTGCTACAAACTTAATTTCTTATGATAGTACAGGGTTTTGTGAAACAGATACAGTTTTTAATTGGAGAATAGATGTAACTAATCCAACAGGAGGAACAGGAAACTATAACTACCAATGGCAAGTTTCTTTTGATAGTATTCGCTGGGCAGACCGAGATGATTCTACTCATATTACACCATTTGACCTCACAGAGTCGACGTATTTTAGACGTTTGGTTATCGATTCTTGTACTACCGACACCAGTAATGTAGTCTTGATTCCAATTATTCGTTCCTTCGGAGATAATAGCATTAGTGTTCCTTTTACCAATATTTGTTTAGGAGACTCAGCTACCATTACTATTTCGGGAACAAGTCCTCAAAATGATGGTGAATATAGTTATTTCTATCAGCAATCAAGAGACACAATTGCTTGGTTTAGTAGTTCTACTTTTACATTTAGCACAGGAACATTTACAGATACACAACATACTTTTGTTCCAGACACACTTTTTGGAGGAATAAATTACTTTAGAAGGGTTGTTTTAGGAGGATGTCAAGTCGATACAAGTGACTTAGTTTCTGTCAATGTCATTTCTGCTATTAGAAATAACACAATTACAGCAGAGTTTGAGGGAGAAATTATCTGTGAAGGAGATACGACTTGGGCAGTTATTGGTTCTGTGCCCAGAGGTGGAGGAGGAACATATAGTTATCAATGGCAATTCTCTTTTGATAGTTTGAATTGGGCTGATAGAGGAGATACATTAGATGCTCCAAATTTTGCACTCAATGAATCTTCTTACTTTAGGCGTTTGGTAATAGATACCTGTCAGACAGATACGAGTAATGTTGTCTTTATTCCAGTAGCTAAGCCATTCGGACTGAACCAAATTACTACACCTTCTACTGAAATTTGTGTTGGAGATTCTACTACTATTTCTATCACAGGTACAGATCCAGAGGGCGACAGGGAAGACTATCAATTTTTCTACCAACAGTCGCAAGATACAATCGCTTGGTTTAGCAGTTCAACATTTACTTTCAGTACAGGTAACTTTACAGGAACACAGACTTTTGTTCCAGATACGCTTTTTGGAGGGGTAAATTATTTTAGAAGAATTGTTTTGGGAGGATGTCAGCCAGATACAAGTAATAGACTTTTAGTGAACATAGTTCAGAATGCTAGAAATAACTTCCTTTTTGGGGGAGAGAAAATATGTCAAGGAGATACAGCTTCAATCATAACAGCTACAGAAGCTATTGCAGGAGAGGCTGGCAATATAGAAATTTTATGGGAGGTTTCATTTGATAGCCTAGTTTGGGTGCCTACCGAAACGGATTCTATCAATAGTTATAACCCTGTTACCCCACAGCGGACAACCTATGTACGAAGAGGAGTCAGGTCAGGAGATTGTCCAGCAGATTTTAGTAATGTCGTAAAAATAGAAGTCGTACGATTTATAGAAAACAATCAGATTTCTTCTCCACAAACTACAGTTTGTGAAGGGTTTGCTGCCGATACGCTCAGAGGAACATTTCCAACACAAGGAGGTAATGACAGTACAGCATACCGATTTGTTTGGCAGTCAAGAAAGTTGAACGATTCAACGGCAGTTTGGAGAACCGTAGGAGGAGACCAAGACTATTTTACAGGAGCTATCAATTTTGATACAGAATATCGTCGTATTGTACGTGTACCTTGCTTTAGTGATACCTCAAATGTTATTGCTCTTACTATTAATCCAACCATTAAAAATAATATCATTGATGAAGGATTTGTAGATTGTAGTTTAGATACATTGGGAAGACTAGAGGGAACAGTTCTTTTAGACACGCTCAACGAAATTGGACAGTTCCGTTATCAATGGCAAAATTCAAGAGATAGAATCAATTGGACAGACATTGCTAATACAAATACATCTGGCTATCAGCCAACGCCAATAGATACAACTACTTTTTATAGAAGATTAGTAATAAATGATTGTTTTACAGACAGTAGTAATATTGCCACTATTACTATTCGTCCTTCTCCAATTTTGGAAATTACACCAGATACAACAATTAATATTGGCTTTGATGTGCAGCTTTTTGCCAACGGAGCAATCAATTATGTTTGGACGCCAAGCGAAACACTGACAGGAGATTCTACCTCAACACCAATAGCTAAACCAACTATTAGTACAATGTACACCGTAAGGGCAGAAAATATCTATGGTTGTGTTACTTATGATAGTGTTTTTGTCACTGTTATCGGAACACCAAAAGTCAGAACAGTCGATGTGATTACGCCAGATGGAAACGGTCTGAACGATGAGTTTTTTGTTGAAGATATAGAGCGTTATCCAAACAATGAGCTAATTATTATCAACCGTTGGGGACAAGAAGTCTTCCGTACAGAAAATTATCGTAATGACTGGCAAGGAACAAACGAAACAGGGGGGATTTTGCCAGCAGGAACATATTTCTATGTTTTAAAATTTGAAGGCATCAGAACTATCCTGAAAGGTTCTTTTGAAATAATAAGGTAGGACAAAGGCTTGCCTTTGACAACGATTAAATAAACTTTATTTTGAATAGTATTTTTATATTGTTCAGACTAAAAATAGACAATCATTTTATGAAACAATTATATACAAAACGTATCTTAATCCTATTACTGAACTTTGTTCTGATAGTTTTTGGTTACGCTACTTCAAATTCAGTTCTTGCACAGCAAGTGCCAATTTATAGTCAATACTTCTCACATCCTTTTGTGCAAAACCCAGCTTGGACAGGGCGTTCGGATTATAGTTCTGTTTTTCTTACCTATCGTTCTCAATGGGCTGGTTTTGAAGATGCTCCAAAAACGGTTCTCTTGACAGTAGATTTGCCTTTCTATGAGTATCGTTCTGGACTAGGTTTTTTTGTTCAGCAAGACGAAATCAAGAGTACGAGCCGAACCAAAGCAATGGTTTCTTATGGTTATCACCTACTAGGGCAATATGAAAATAGTTCAAAGCTCTCTTTCGGCATCATGGGAGGTCTTGTCTATAATCAAATCAATTTTGATGATTGGTATATTCGCCATCCCACTGACCCTATTTTACTCAATAATTCAGGTAAATTTTTTGGATTTGAAGTAGGTTTTGGAGCAAGTTATACTTTTAGACAAAATTTAGAAATTGGTCTTTCTGTTCCTCAACTGCTTAACCCAGCATTTAGTCCAGAAGATGAAACAGATGATAATATTCGCCTTCAAAATCACTTTATGCTTTCTATTCGTGGAATGATTCCAGCAGGAGCTGGAGAGTTTCGCCCAATGGTAGTTTTGAGGCAAGTACCCAATGTCCCCTTTCAATATGAAGGAGGGCTGCAATATATGTATGACAATACCTTTTGGGTAAGTGGAGCATATCGCAGCAACTATGCTGTAAATGTAGGTGCTGGAGTAAACTATGGGCGTTTTAGCTTTGGGTATGTTAGAGATTTTCCTATCGGAGACATAGTAGGGGCATTTGGAAGCACCAATGAAATTATGCTAGGATACAAATTCAATGAAATTCCGACAGCAGACTATGAAGGAAAACGTGGGTATGGGCGTGGGCTTATTCGTAAGAAAAAATACCATCCTTCTCGCCCCGGACCTTTGATGAAACAATATCCTAAACGTCCGAAGAAAAAGAAGCGACCAAAAGCAAAAGGAAAATATAAGCGATTTTAAGTAGTAACACAGAAACTTTACAGATAAAGGAAAATTTTACTCTTTGTTTGTAAAGTTTTTTTATGAAATGATTTTTTCGCTACGAAAATACTTTGTATTAACAAAACTAAACCGTAAATTAGGTTAGACTTTCGACAAAAGCATACAGAACAATTATAAAATTATGGTAGAAAAAGATAAATAAACCTAATCTTAGGTTCTGTGTTGTAATAAAATAGACTTTAACACACCAAATCAAAAATGAAACAAGTTTTTGCTTAATCAATAAATTATCGAAACAATTCTATCCTAGTTCGTACAAACTAACTGTTTTTATTCGTTATTTTTTATATCTAAAGAAGTATTAGACGCAATTTTTTTGTTTTTTAATCATTCATTTAAAGTTTGAAAAAAGTATAGCTAAAATACTTTGAAAAATAAAATCAATAGAATAAATGATAATGTTTGTATAAAATATTTACGTATTTATGGAGTCTTCGACACTCAAAGAAAAAAAAGTTATCAAAACCGAATCACCAGTAAAAAAAATAAAAAAGAAAAAGTCAATTAGATTTAGTAAAGGAAGACGATTTGCACGAAATAAGTGGCGAATGCGCCTTGACCGTCTTTTTTTTAAGTCAAATACGATTGAAGGAAAAGTATTTGATACGGCTCTACTTTCTCTAATTGTTCTTAGTCTGGTAGTTGTGATGATGCAGAGCGTATCAGAAATAGACCAACAGTATGGAACATATCTTCTTGCTGTTGAGATGGCTGTTACAGGACTTTTTGCTATTGAGTATATTTTGCGAGTCGCTACCTCTCATCGTCCGATGCGCTATATTTTAAGTTTTTATGGAATCATTGATTTACTAGCCTTCGTGCCTGCTATTTTTTCTTGGACATTTGCAGGAAGTAATTTTTTCCTTCTTCTCCGTGTAACACGAATTATCAGTATTTTTAAAGTGCTAGATATGAACCAATACACAGGAGAGGCACAAGTGCTGACACAAGCTCTGCGAGCAAGTCGTCATAAGATAACCGTTTTTGTCATTTTTGTAGCTACCAATGTAGTTTTACTAGGTTTTGTGATGTTTTTAGTAGAAGGTAAAAACAACCCAGGTTTTTCTAGTATTCCAAAAAGTATTTATTGGGCAATTGTTACACTTACAACAGTTGGGTATGGAGATATTGCTCCTCAGAGTGCTTTAGGTAGAGGAATTGCTGCCGTAGTAATGGTATTGGGTTATGGAGTTCTTGCTGTACCTACTGGCATTGTATCTGCCGAAATTGCAACACAAACAACTCATCATGTAGATGAGGAGGAGTTTGAAGAGAAGGAAAAAGAATTAAGAGAAGAACTAGAAAAACAAAATCAAGAGAGTCAAGAGCATCGTGCTGAAAGTATTGTGGAGGAATGTTCACATTGTGGAGCAGAACATCATACAGAACTAGCTAGTTTTTGTTATAAATGTGGTAATGAACTTATCTAAAGTATATAATGAAACAATATATTCAAACACAAAGTATTTTTCTATCATTAGAAGAATACTTTTTTTCTTTGAAATGATTTGATATTTTTTTGTTAAATTGTATTTATATGGTATAATATAATAGAGCAGAGCAGACAGAGAGTAAGATTTTTATCGACAAAATACGTACTTTTGGAAAAGTATAATATGCTAAATTAAAACACACCTATAAACTATCAAAACAATGACACAACAGGAAAGACGAGACCACCAACTTTCTCATCAGCATTATGATAAATATACACAGGAAAATCATGAGGTTTGGCAAATTTTATATAAAAGACAGATGAAAGTGTTGCCAAATCGTGCTGATGAAACCTTTTTTGAGGGAATGAAGGCAATAGGCTTTCAACAAGACAGAATACCAAATTTTGAAGAAGTAAATGAACATTTGAAAAAGATTACGGGCTGGAGTTTGGTAGTCGTACCAGGACTTATCGATAATAAACCATTTTTTAATTACCTCAAAAACAAACAGTTTCCAGCTACTACATGGTTGCGTAAAATGGAGGAACTTGATTATTTGGAAGAGCCAGATATGTTTCATGATGTTTTTGCTCACGTCCCTATCCTAACAAACAAAGATTTTTGTCGTTTCTTGGAAGAACTTAGCCGAATGGCACTTAAACATATAGGAAATGAAGATTCTATTGAGTTTATTTCTCGTCTGTATTGGTACACTGTAGAGTTTGGACTAATAAATAATAATGGAGATTTGAGAATTTATGGTGCAGGAATTATGTCTTCAGCAGGAGAATCTGTATATTCCTTAGAAAGCGATATTCCTAAACGAGTGCCTTACAATGTAGCCGAAATTTTAGAAACACCTTACATTAAAGACCGTTATCAAGAAAAATATTTTGTCATAAACTCATATAAAGAGTTATTTGACTCATTGCCAGAAATTGAAGAGACTTTAGATAATATGCTTATTACCAAGTAGAAAAATAACGTATCATTAAATAACTAATAATTCATCACTAAACACTAAAAAAATCATGGAAGATATTTTGCCATTGAAAGGTACAGACCATATAGAATTTTATGTAGGCAATGCAAAACAAGCGGCTTATTATTATCAGGCAGCTTTTGGATTTGAAGTTGTAGCATATGCAGGACAGGAAACAGGAGTACGTGACCGTACGTCTTATGTTTTACAGCAAGGAAAAATACGCTTTGTTCTTACTTCACCTATGAGTAGCGATTCACCAATTGCAGAACATATCAGAAAGCACGGCGATGGTGTGAAAGTTTTGGCTCTTTGGGTAGATGATGCTGAAAAGTCTTATTATGATACGATGAGCAGAGGTGCAAAATCAGCTTTAGAACCTACTCGTTTGTCAGATGAAGATGGGGAAGTTGTTGTTTCAGGTATTCATACGTATGGAGAAACAATTCACAAGTTTGTCGAAAGAGGCAACTACAAAGGTGCATTTATGCCAGGGTATAAACCTAGAAAATCATTTTTCGATGTAAAATCGACAGGCTTAAAGTTCATTGACCACTGTGTGGGTAATGTAGAACTTGGAAAAATGAACGAATGGGTAGAGTTTTATGAAAAAGTAATGGGTTTCAATTTGCTCGTAACCTTTGATGATAAAGATATTTCTACTGAATATACAGCCTTGATGTCTAAGGTAGTTTCAAATGGAAATGGATATGTAAAATTTCCTATTAATGAGCCAGCCGACGGACGAAAAAAGTCTCAAATTGAAGAGTATATTGAGTTTTATGAGGGAGCAGGCGTACAGCATATTGCCATTGCGACAGATGATATTTTACATACGATTGAAGAGCTTCGCAAACGTGGTGTAGATTTTCTTTATGTACCAGATAACTATTATGATGATCTTTTGGAAAGAGTGGGACATATTGAAGAAGATATACAAGAACTCAAAAAACTAAATATTTTAGTAGATAGAGATGAAGAAGGATACTTACTTCAAATATTTACCAAACCAACAGGCGATCGTCCGACTGTTTTCTTCGAAATTATCCAACGTCAAGGTGCAAAATCGTTTGGAAAAGGAAACTTCAAAGCTCTCTTTGAGGCTATAGAAAGAGAACAAGAGTTGAGAGGAAATCTATAATATAATTATATTATGACGAGTCAGTATTAAAAAAAAATGAACCCTAGACAATAAACTTTGTTGTATTGCCTAGGGTTTTATTTGTATAAATCATCTTCATCTAATCTATACCAAAACGTGATTACAGTAAAAAATATAGAAAAATCGTTTAATGGAAAAGAAATCTTGAAAGGCATTAGTGCCGAGTTTAAACAAGGCGTTACAAACCTTATTATCGGCTCTAGTGGTACAGGAAAGAGCGTACTCTTAAAATGTACAGTTGGACTGATAAAGCCAGATAAAGGTTCTGTTTTTTATGATGGAAAAAACTTGTACGAATCGGATAGAGAAACACAGAGAAGTATTAGAGAAGAAATAGGAATGCTTTTTCAAGGAAGTGCGCTCTTCGACTCTATGACAGTAGAGCAAAACGTGCGTTTTCCATTAGACATGCGTAGTAGGGGAATGAGTGATGAGGAAAAACTAGAGCGTGTCAATTTTTGTTTGAAAAGAGTAGGTTTAGAAGGTTCGAACGATAAAATGCCTGCCGAAATTAGTGGTGGAATGATGAAACGTGTCGGAATTGCAAGAGCAATCGTAATGAATCCAAAATATCTTTTTTGTGATGAACCCAACTCTGGACTTGACCCACAGACCTCTATTATGATTGACAACCTCATCTTAGAAATTACAGAAGAATATAACATGACGACGGTTGTAGTAACACACGATATGAACTCTGTGATGGAAATTGGTAAAAGTATTGTTTTTTTAAGCAAGGGACACAAAGAATGGGAAGGAACAAAAGAACAAATTGTTCATACAGACGTAGAATCTTTGAATGAATTTGTGTTTTCAAACTCTTTAATGGTGGCTTATAAGAAAAGCGAAGAAGCAAAATTGAAACGATAGAGAGTGTAAAAAAATATCATTCCTTATATTTTCAGACTAGAAATTAATTGCGTACTTTACATACATTAAACCTCATTACAGTTAATTTTGTAAAGTCCATTTCTCCATAGCTTTGGGCTTGTAAACTTAACGTTATGGAGAAGTGAACACGATTTGGTTTTTAATAAATCACTGACAGTCAGATTAAAAAAAAAAGCTGTGGAAATCTTTATGAAAGAAATTAAAACATTGATATTTTGAAAAAATAAATACGTGGGTATGAAAAATATTTTTTTTATAGGAATAGGTTTGTTGTTACTTATTGCTTGTAATTCTCCTTCTGATGCTAATAAAAAACAAACCTATACAAAAGTAGAGGCTCTTTCTGATAAAAATCCTATCAAAACACCAGAGCAAGTAAAAAAAACGAGCCTGCCATTCGTCGAAGATAATTTTTCTACACTAAGTTTTCCTATAACTATTGATACAGTCATTTTTGATGAGAGCAAAAAACTTTCTAATAAATTTGCTTTACAACTAGAAAAAATGGTTAAAGATGAAGGGCAGAGATATATGTTTCAGTTTCCATCATTTATTAAACTTGTATCCCTTGAGAATGGACAAGACCCAGTAGAGAGTGGCAGTTTTGATATTGGAGAGTCTATCAGTGTTACATATTACAATATGGGTTATACGTTTTTAAAAGAACAAAATAAATGGATTGCATTTGTAGGAGTAGAGTATGAAGGCTATCCTGCCTGTCCTTGGGGAAGTGGTAGAGAAATAGTACTTTGTTCGTTTGACGAAAATGCAAACTTTATAGATGCCACAACAATTGCTGAAAACTCGGAAGGAGGAGATCCGCCCGTATGGGGCAAGACAATAAAAAAAGTAAATTCAGAAAATGGCGAGATATATAATATTGATGTTACTTATATTAATGGAGAGGAAGATGATAATGGAAATACACATAAAGATATAGATAACAGAAAAGTCAAAATTTCAATTTTATCTGATGGAAAAATAGAGCAGAAAGAACGTAAAGCTAACAACTAGAACAAGAAAGATTGGTAAGACAAAACAATAAACTACTTTAAAATTAGTTCTTTTAGTAAACTTTTTGCCTAAAATTTGTATTTTAGATAGTATAAATATCAAACTGCTATGATAATTGATAGAGAAAAGATTATATCATTGTAAATGAAATAGAATATGTTAATGAAAATACTACTTATATGGGCTGTAATTACAGGAGCAACTTATCTTGTTAGTGCGATTGCTTCAGAGGTTAAACAGTGGGCTACACGTCGTGCATTGCGCCATGTAAGTCCGAAAGAAATTGCTCAACTTATTAGAGAAAATGAAGGGAAAATTACAGCACAAGAGCTTCATCAGCGAACAGCTATACCTTATTGGGTAGCACAACTGGTCTTGACAGAACTAACAGAACAAAAATTATTGGAAGAAAAATATGAAAAAAATCGCTTTGGCAGACGTGTCAAGCAGTTTGCACTTTCTGTTTTTCCTACTGAGCAAAATCTTCGTTTTCAGTTACAAGGAATTGCTTCCACAACACAGTTGAAGCCAAAAGACCTTCTTTCGGATGCCGATGTGATTCGCCACGCCGTAGATGCAGGTGGAGATATTACACCTACTCGTTTGTGCCTAAAAGCAAATGTAACGATTGAAGAGGCTTCTAAAAGATTAGACCAGTTACACACAAAAGGAGTTTTTGATATACAAACTAGCGAAGAAGGTGGTTTTTTCTATTCTCTTAACGATAAAAGTTTGATAGGTTGATAAGTAAGTCAGTATGAAAATAAAAAATTAAATAGGTTGATTTTAACTGTTTTTTTTTCTAAATTTAGAATCATCCTGTACATAAATAATTTTGTAATAGCATATTAATAGAAAACTAATGTTTTGATTAATTGTAGTTGCTTTAATGATGCTAGTTTTGTTTTTATCATATCTTGCTAACTTATAACCAATTACATGAATCCACCTATTTTTTATATAGAAGGAAAAAAATATATTCCAGAAGTTCGTTTTGATGCTACAAAAGGACTTTTAGAGTTTTCTGGACAATGCTACCACGAATATACAGAAGAATTTTTTGCTCCTATTTATAAATGGGTAAGCGAATACTTAGAAGAACCTGCTCGTAAAGTTACATTGGAATTTAAGATGAATTATTATAATACAGTATGTTCTCGTTGTTTTTTAGAGTTTTTAGAAATGTTTGAAGACTATGCACTCAATCAAGGAGGACAGGTTACTGTAAATTGGTATTACAAATCAAACGACTATGATATGCAAGAAAGTGGGGAAGATTATCAAGATGATTTAGAACTTGATATCAATCTTATTTCACACTAATAATAGCATTAACCTATTTTTTAACCTTTATTTTTTATTTTAATTATGAAAAAATCTGTTGGTATTATTGTTTTAGTAGTAGGTGTTTTACTTGCTGCTTTTGGCTTTTATCAAAATGAAGCCTCTTCAAAAACCCTTATTCAAATTGGAAAAACAGAAATCAATACACAAAAGAACGACCCTATGACAAACCCTCTAATTATAGGAGGAGGTGTGGTAGCAATTATTGGTCTAGTAGTAGTTGTTGTAGCTAAAAAGTAGATATATATTATTCTACTAACTTTTTAAAGAGACACAAATTCTTCGTAGGCTTTTGGTGGAAGAGTAGTAAATACTTCACTTTCACCTAAGTCTAGTATATACTCTTTCCTTTTATCTAGTATAGGGAATTTATAACCTACATACATTGATAAGTGTAGATATACATGTGTTTTATATACGTGTTTTTTGTTAGCATTTTTTCCTAGATATACTAATTCATTTGGGAAGTGAATAGGTGTGGTTCTGACTGAAATATTTTCAAACAAATTATTTCCTTCTACCAACTTTTCCCCTTCATAGGATGATTCAGATATGATTCTTCTTAAATTTAGACCATATTTCCTTATAAAATAAGGGTAATTTACATTTATTTTATTGAAATTAAATTTAGCATCATCGGTAAATGTAATATATTCTTTAGGCACAGTATAATGAGTAGGAGCTTTCCTCTTAGAGCCAAGATATGCTATAACTGGTATAAATAGAATAAGTAGGAAAACAATAATTGGTCTATACATATAAGCTGAAAGTTAGATTTGCGATACAAATTATTACGCTCAACTATGTTATGAGGTTACAAACTGCCATGCAAAAAGCCACTAAAAGAATTTCTTTTAGTGGCTTTTTTAAACGAATATTTTTCTCAAAGAGAGAAATATTTAAGTGTCTATGCTTCTTCTTCAGTTTCTTCTCCAGCAGCAACTCCACCACCAGTACGAAGCGTACGAGGGATAGTAACAGTAGCGATAGAAACTAATGGGTTATTCATAATTTCATAAGGACGCTCTCCGATTTCAGAAAGTTTGATAGATTTTCCTAAGTCTAGTTTTGCTACATTTACTTCAATAGTATCAGGAAGGTTAGATGGCAATGCTTTTACTTTAAGTTTACGCATTTTCAATACCATACGTCCACCTTTTTGCTCACCTACAGAACGACCTACTAATTTCACTGGAATATCAATCTTAACAGGCTTATCTTCGTGCATAGCAAGAAAATCTACGTGCATTACCACATCACTTACTGGGTGTGTTTGATAATCTTGAACGATGGCTTCAAAAATATCTCCTTCAATGTTAATCTTAACAGTGTGTACTTTTGAAGTATAAATCAAATCACGGAATAAGATATTTGGTACATAAAAATGCTTGTTATCCTCACCTGTTCCATACAACACGCAAGGTACATAACCTTCTTTACGTAACAAGTTGGCAGCTTTTGCGCCCATTTGATTTTCTTTTCGGTAATAACCGATGATTTCTAAAGATTTCATTTTTTGTATAAATTAAATTGCCTAAAGACGATTTCCGACCGTCTAATAAAAATAAAGATGCAAAATTGCAATTTTTTTGTCAGATATACAATTCATAAGAAGGATTAATTTGAACTTTTATTTAATCGTGGTGGTAAAGACTTATACACTCATCAATAAATGATTTACGATTATGAAAATTGCTTTATTTGCCGACCTACACGGAAGAATACTCTTGGCTTTCAAGCTCATAGAAAGATTGCAACGAGAACGAAATATTAAAATAGACCTCATTTTACAATGTGGAGATTTAGGAGCATTTCCCAATATTACAAACTTAGATAAAGCTACCTTGCGCCACGCCAAACGAGAACCTTCCGAACTAGGTTTTTATCATCATTTTACCAAAAAAAGTAAGAAAGTAGAGCAGATTTTAGAAAAAGTAGAAGCGACAATGTATGCTGTTAGAGGAAATCACGAAGACCATCAATTCTTGAATGAATTAGAGCAGCAATCTAATGAAAGTAGTTTTCCTATTGACGTTTATGGAAAGATAAGAATATGTAAAACAGGACACCTTCAAGACTTTGAAAAAAATGGTGTAAAACTGAATTGGGTAGGAATTGGTAGAACAGGAAGCCGAAAAAAAGAGAGACAGCATCAAGAACAGTATATTCAACCCTATGAAATAGAGAATCTAAAAAAACTTTATACTAAAAAAACAAATACAAATATTGACTTGCTAATTACCCATGATAGTGCATTACATTTTACCACAAAAGATTTTGGAATGCAGCAGATAAGAGAGTTTTTGTCTAATTATAAGCCTCATTATCATTTTTTTGGTCATACAGGAGAGCCATTCAATATAGTAAAAGACGAAAATAAATTTACTACGTCTTGTAAAGTAAAAGAATTGGAGTTTGAAAACAGTGGTATGTTGGCAGAAAATTCATTAGTTATGTTGGAAGTAGATACGCATAAAAATTTTGAATTGAAAATAATTTCTGAGAAGTGGATAAAAGAATACACGAGGGAGAGTTGGGAGTATCTCTAAAAGCATAAAGTGTTGTGTTTGACGGTAAAGTAATTTTATGAGCATAATTGAACTATAATTCTTTGAAAAAATGATTATTTTTGAAATAGCCTGTTTAAAACCTCATAGCAAGTTAGTTCGTAAACTCTCAAACAGTAGCTTTCTTTGCTATTTTGAACATATTCCCCACACTCAGTATAATTATTAATTTACCTCAACATGAAATTAAAAACGGTTGAACTACTAGACCAATTAGTAGAAATAGGAAAAGAAATCAAAAACTACCAAGAAATACTTGGGCGAGTTAAAAGTATAGCCAAAATGGGACTTTGGGAGGTGAATTTAGAAAAACAAACTGTTTTTTGGAGTGATATTACTCGCCAAATACACGAAGCAGAAGATGGATATAGTCCTAGCGTTGAAGAAGGTATTAATTTTTATGTAGAAGGAGAGAGTAGAGACTTGATTATAAAAGTTTTTACAAGAGCTGTCGAAAAAGGAGAAAATTATGACGTAGAAGTAGAAATTAGAACAGCTAAAGGAAATCGCATTTGGGCAAGAGCTATCGGAATTAGTGAGTTTAAGGATGGGAAGTGTGAACGAGTGTATGGACTGTTTCAAGATATTAATGAGTCATATATAAGAAGACAAGAGTTAGAACAGCAAAAAGAACTTTTCAGACAAACCTTTGAATATGCTCCTAACGGAATGGCACTCATTAGCTTGGAGGGCAAGTGGGTACAAGTAAATCAGCAGGTTTGTAATATGTTGGGTTATACAAAAGAAGAGCTTGCCAAACTCACTTTTCATGATATTACTCATCCAGAAGATTTAGACTTAGATTTGAAACTTTTAGAAGAATTAATGGCTGGTAAAAGGGAAAGTTATCAGATGGAAAAGAGATATTATGATAAGTATAATCATATAGTTTGGGTATTACTTTCTGTTTCTATGATGAAGAACAAGGCTGGCAAGCCTCTCCATTTTGTTTCTCAACTAACTGATATTACAGAAAAGAAATTGTTATTGGAAAAAACGCTTGCTCAAAATGAAAGATTACTTAATTTTGCGCACATTGTATCTCATAATCTTCGTTCACATACTAGCAATTTTTCTATGCTTTTGTCTATGATGAAGATGGAACATCCAGACACAGCAAAAAATGATTATTATCCCATGCTGACACAATCTTCTGATAAATTACAAGAAACCTTGTCGTATCTTAATGAGATTGTGGTTATGCAAAGTGAGGTGAAAGATAATATAGAGGCTCTGAACCTATACGAATATATAGAGAAAGTACAAGTATCTATTCAAAGCCAAGTAACTTCTACTAATACTGACATAATAAATCGTGTAGATAAAAATCATTTTGTTGAAGCTATTCCAGCTTATTTAGAGAGTATTATTCTAAACTTTCTGACCAACTCTATCAAATATAGAGCAGAAGGAAGAAAAGCTAATATTAATATTTTTTCAGAAGAGCATCCACATTTTATAGCTTTTTCTGTAAAAGATAATGGATTAGGAATAGACTTAAAGAGGAATGGAAAAAAACTCTTTGGAATGTATAAAACATTTCATGATAAAGAAGATTCTCGTGGAATAGGTCTTTTTATTACCAAAAGTCAGATTGAGGCTCTTGGTGGCAGAGTTGAAGTTGAAAGTGAAGTTAATCAAGGAACAACATTTAAAATTTATTTAAGAAATGCAAAAGTTTAATCACGTTTGTATCATAGACGACGACCCAATTTACGTTTTTACTACTCGTAAGCTCATGGAAGTCTCAAATCTCTCAAAGTATATAGAGATATTTAAAAACGGAAAAGAAGCATTGGATACTCTCAAACCTAGAATAGAGGTGGGTGAAAAAGTACCTGAAGTAATTCTTTTAGACTTAAATATGCCAGTTATGGATGGTTGGGAGTTTTTGGATGCCTTTGTATCTCCAGATACAGAAAAAATTATTATTTATGTTGTTTCATCTTCTATTGACCCAGCAGATATGCAAAAGGCAAAGGAGTATTCTCAAGTAAGTAATTATGTCGTTAAGCCTATTACTCCTCAAAGACTGAAAGCTCTCTTTGATGAGATAGAAAAATAGATTTTTTTTGGGGGATAGAGATAGAATTATTATTTTTGTTTAACATATTTTGTGTTTTTATTTACAAAACGATAATAAAACTTCTCAAAATGTCTAAGTTCAATCATGTATGTGTAATAGATGATGACCCAATCTACACCTATCTAACGGATAAGGTAATGAAGATGGTAGATTTTTCTAACCATATTGAGTTTTTTAAGGATGGAGAAGACGCTCTAAATTCACTTAAACCTAGACTACGTTCGGGTAGGAATGTTCCAGAAATAATTTTCTTAGATTTGAATATGCCAATCATTGATGGATGGCAATTCTTAGATGAAATTGTAAAAGTAAATTATAAAAAGAAAGTGATTATTTATGTAGTTACTTCTTCTATTGACCCAGCAGATACAAAGCGAGCCGAAAGCTATTCTATCGTGGACAAATATGTTGTAAAGCCCATAACTCCAGAGATGCTAGAAGAACTTTTTGCAGACATGAACAAGAATTAAAGTTTAGTATTAGAATAACTGCTTCCAAGTGCCTTTCATAAAGTTGTATTTTAGAGTGCTAGGCAAAGCTTTCCAAAAAAAACGGTTTATTTCAACAGCAAAAGAGGGTTGCATATAACAGTTTATGGTGCAGCCTTCACATTCTTTTATCCTTCCTTCTTGCTCAATGAGTTGTTGCACTTTTTCTGAATTATAAAGTTGATACAAATTATCATTGATGTTAAACTCTTCTTTTCCCAAATGATAGCAAGGCAAAACCAGTTTGTTTTCTGGTGAGATAACAAGCGTTGAACTGGCAGCCCTACAAATTGGTTTTTCAGTATGATTGCCTCCCTCCAAACGCAAGTCTATAAATGCTTCATTCAAATAGACTAATTTTTGCTTAGAAAAGGTAAGTAGATTCTGTAAATATTGTCTATTCAAATTTCCTAAAGTATCCACAGAATTATATTCAAAAACTGGATTGAGAATCAAAACTAATTTATTTTTCAACGTTATGGTTTTGTATATTTTCTCTATCTCTTCGAAATTTTCTTCAAATACAGTACACAAAATATCTGGTCGTTCGCCCAAAGATTTGGCTATTTCTATAGATTCTATCACTTTATCAAAACACTTTACACCACGCATTTGGTCGTGTGTTTTTGCATCAGCAGCATCTAAGGAAAAATGAAGCATATCGATTTTGCCTTTGAGTTTTTCGGCTAGTTTTGGATAACGGATTCCATTGGTAGTAACGGTGGTAATAAACTTTTTTTGCTTGGCAATTTCTAAAAAGTCAGCTAGTTGAGGATGCAAAAGAGGCTCTCCTCCAGTAAAATCTATTACTTTTACACCTAATTTTTTAAGGTCAGAAAGATTTTTCTCTACATTTTCTAGTTTTACAAAAGGCGAAGGTTTTTCCCAAATATCACAAAAACTACACGTTGCATTGCAGCGATAGGTTAGATAATAGTTGCATAAAATAGGGTGGGAAATGAGGCGCATAAAGTCAATTACGAATGAAAATTATAAAAGGACAGTATATGAGAAATTCTGTCTATTAAGTTTAAATATTTTCATATTTATTAGTTACAAATCTAAGTTTTTTGATTGCATTAAACAGGCAAAATCCAAAATCGTGGTGGGGCAAATTCACAGTTACATAAGCATTATGTTTTTTTGTTATTTTAAAATCACCTGAATAAAGCCAACTTTTAAATTCTGCAAGGTTTCTGAATTCATCTGCTTTTCTCTTGTGTCTGTTATTCAAGTTAAGAAATTCAAAAGATTGAATTTCAATTCCTTCGATTTTATTATTTATACCATTTTGACTAATAAACAAACATTTAGTTGTAAGAAGAATCCAATTTGAATTACCTAAATCCATTAGTAAAACCTCTATATCATTATTATCAAGTACAAATTCAGTTGATTTAAAACTGGAGTTTGGTAAATCAAAAAAGTGAAATCCAAGTTTTCCTTTATAAACCTCAAGGGATTTAATAATTTGAGTTCTTATCTTCTCTTTTTCTTTTTTCATTTTGCTGCTAATTTTAAAGCTGAGACTTAGACATATGACAGACATTCATATAACGTTAGCGATTTTGAAGATATTTTGGTTGATGATTACAACAGCAAGCTGAGTTTAAAGACTCAAACAATAGAATTTTGATGAATCAACTCCAAATATTGTTATTCGATTTTCTTTATTCCAATTTTTATCTCAATCCAATCATGAAAGTAAATTACTATTCCGATTATAATGTGAAAAGCAATCAAAAACTGTCCAAGTAACGCAGTCGATGCTTTTGCATTAAGTCCCAATATTGCAGTGAATATATGATAGGCAACTAATAAAAATAATCCAATATTAGATTTACTGTTCAGCACCCAAAATATTAAAATAAACTGAACGATGAGTCTTCCAATTTGTGAAGGAAGTCTCTCAGTTCCAACTTTGTTGTAGACTAAAATCATTAAAATTATTTCAACTATCAAAGTCAGAAGTATAGCTGAAATTAAAATAGGTCTTTGCTTCATAATTGAAAACGCTGCTCTAGTGGATAATTAATTAGTTGTACGGATGATAGCTTTTCTCTTTATTGATTAATCACTAAAAGCTAATAATTATTGGATTATTGTTCCATTCTTTACCTCAAAAAAAGCGATAGGTCTGCCAAAAGAATCTAAAAGTTTTCTTGTGCGCTCTGGACGAGCGTCAGTTACAAATACTTGCCCAAAATCAGACTTAGAAAGAAGTTTCAAAAGGTTTTCAATTCGGTTTTCGTCTAGTTTATCAAAAATATCATCTAAAAGCAGAATCGGTTTTATCTGTGTCTGATTATAAATAATAGAAAACGTAGCTAGTTTGAGCGCAATTACAAAAGATTTCTGCTGTCCTTGCGAACCGTAGTGTTTGAGCATTTTTTTTCCTAAAATAAATTTATAATCGTCTCGGTGCGTTCCTTTTTCAGTACGTTGTAAGATTACATCTTTGAGTAAATTCTCTTTAAAAATTGTTTCAAAATTTTCTTCTTCTAAGTGCGAACGATAATTTATTTTCATTTCTTCATCTGCTAAAGCTGCATAAATCTCTGAAAAAATAGGCAAAAAATTATCTATAAACTCATTTCTAAAACGATAGATTTCTGAAAAAATAGGCAAAAGCTGTGCGTCATAAATTTCTAACACATCTTTTTTTAGAAAACGCTCTTGCTGGTCAGCATCTTTTAAAAGTTGATTGCGCTGCTTCAAAAGCTGTTTTTGCTTGATGAGAAGCTGAATATAGTTTTTATGAATCTGTGAAATAATGGTATCAAAAAAATTGCGACGAAGTTCGCTTCCTTCTCTTATCAAATCAGTATCATTAGGAGCAAGAAGCACACAAGGAAAATTACCCACATGTTCACTAATTTTGGGATAAGGTTTGCCATTGAGCTTGATAGTTTTTTGTTTTCCCTTCTCTATGATACAATGAACCGTGTTTTTTCGATTGTCTTTCTCAAAAGTTCCTTTCAAAGAGAAAAATGTTTTTCCGTGTTGGAGGTGCTGTGTATCTGTATAGCTAAATGCCCCACGACCAATACAGAGATAGTAAATTCCATCTAAGAGGTTTGTTTTTCCACTTCCATTTTTTCCAACAAGACAGTTAATATGCTCTTCAAAATCTGACTTTGTATCTTCGTGATTTCTGAAATGAGTGAGTTGAAGGTGTTTTATCCACATGAAATAGTGATAAGTTATTAACTATTAATGATTAGTTGAAATACTATTTGATTTTTGACTTCATTGTTTTGATACTGCTTGTAATGATTTTCAAAACTTCTGTTGCATCATAATGCAAACTTTCAAATTCTCCTTGATTTATAAAACTCGTTTCTTTCAAAAGCTCTAACCAATAAATAGTTTCGTTTATTTCCTTTTGTGAAACAGAAAGTTTATGTATAAAATCTAAATTACTTTGTGCAAACTCTGCTTCTCTTATGTTAGCTCCTACTGATGTTCCACTTTTCAGAATTTGTTTCGATAAAACATATTCTTTCTGAACGATAGTTAGGTGTTTACATAAATTTACAATCCGAACGGCAAAATGAAAACTCTTTTCTTTTAAAATACTTTTACCCATAATTTTTCTCTTGTTTTCTGTAAAACTAAATAAAACAATTAATATCAGAAAGTAATTTCTCACTAATCACTAATCACTAATCACTAATCACTAATCACTAATCACTAATCACTTAAAAAAACATGAACATCAAAAAAAACTCAAAACTAGCTATTTTTTCATTAGCTATTTGTCTTGGCTTTTGGAACTGTGCACCAGAGAAAAAAGACACAACAGAAACTATCACAGACTCAACTGCCGTAGTTGTAGAAACCAAAAATGAACTTGTGCGTCCAGAGATTTATGCGCCGTTCAAACTGACTACAGATGTTAGCCAACTTTCAGAAAATGAGAAAAAAATGATTCCTCTTCTGATAGAAGCAGCCAAAATTATGGATGGATTATTTTGGCAACAAGCCTACATGGGAGATAAAGATAGTTTGATGTCCACTTTAGATAATGCAGATACAAAGAAATTTGTCAAAATTAACTATGGGGTTTGGGATAGATTAGAAGATAATCGTCCGTTCATAGAAGGCGTAGGAGATAAGCCACTTGGCGCAAACTTCTATCCAACAAACATGACAAAAGAAGAGTACGAAGCTTTTGAAAACGATGCAAAATCAAGCCTTTATACATTTCTTAGAAGAGATGAAGAAGGTAAATTAAAAATTGTTCCTTATCACGAAAAATTCAAAACTGAATTAGAACAAGCTGCTAATTATTTGCGTCAGGCTGCTGAATTAGCAGAAGATGCAAGCCTTAAAAAATACTTGACTTTGCGTGCCGATGCGCTTGTTACAGATGAATATATGAAAAGTGATATGGCTTGGATGGACATGAAAACGAATGGTATTGACATTATCATTGGAGCAATAGAAACGTATGAAGACCATTTGTATGGACAAAAAGCAGCTTATTCGTCGTATGTTTTGGTAAAAGATAAATCTTGGAGTGAGCGTTTGGAAAAATACGCTGCACTTCTGCCACAGCTTCAAAAAGACTTACCTGTTGATGCAAAATACAAAGCTGAAAAACCGGGGTCAGACTCACAGCTTAATGCGTATGATGTTGTTTTTTATGCAGGAGATTGTAATGCAGGTAGCAAAACGATTGCCGTAAATCTCCCTAACGATGAGCAAGTACAACTTAAAAAAGGTACTCGTCGTTCACAGCTCAAAAATGCAATGAAGGCAAAATTTGACCAAATTTTAGTGCCTATTTCTGATATGCTTATCACAGAAGAGCAGCGCAAACACATTACTTTTGATGCCTTCTTTGAAAATACAATGTTCCACGAAGTCGCTCATGGCTTAGGTATCAAAAATACCATCAATGGCAAAGGAACAGTCAGAGAATCACTCAAAGATATGGCTTCTGCTTTAGAGGAAGGGAAAGCTGATATTTTGGGACTTTATATGGTAACAAAACTCCGTGAAATGGGAGAACTTTCAGAAGGCGAACTGATGGACAATTACACAACATTTTTAGCTGGTATTTTCCGTTCAGTTCGTTTTGGAGCTGCGTCGGCACACGGAAAAGCAAATATGATTCGTTTCAATTTCTTCAATGAAAAAGGTGCTTTCGAAAAGCTAGAAGACGGAACATACAAAGTAAATCCAGAGAAAATGGCAGAAGCTGTCAATGAACTTTCTGCTAAAATCCTTACACTTCAAGGCGATGGCGATTATGAAGGCGTACAAGCTCTAGCAAATGATATGGGAGTAATCAAAGCTGACTTACAAGCTGATTTGGATAAACTCTCAAAAGCAAATATTCCTGTTGATATTATTTTTGAGCAGGGAGCTGATGTTTTGGGATTGTAGAAAATAATTTGGTAGTGATAATGCATGCATTATCACTACTCAAATCCATACAATTAAATTTATGAATAGCTATGAAAAGTATTTCATTAAAATATCTGATAATTTCTTTTTCAAGCTTTATTCTTATTTCGTGTGAGGGTAATAAAAAACAAGAACAAACATCTATCTTTTCTCAAAAAAGTCAAACTATTTTACCTAAACTAAAAGATAGTGTAGTAAGAAGTGAAAAAGTAGTTTATAGTGAAAAAGACATACTCAATCGTGATTTACTTGACTTCTCAGATTCAGTTCTTTCAGCTCGTGGAAAAAAAACTATAATATATTGGGATAAGAAAATAGAAAAATACCCCATACATAAAGAGGCTTTGGATAGCGTCTTAATATATTCACCAGATAATTATCAAGGTAGTAGGGCTGTATTTACGAAAGCTGTTTATAAGGATTCTACAAAAGCCAACAAAGCTTTTAACCGTTTAGTTGATGCAATTAGTATTTTCGGGTATAAGTACGGTGTTTTAATCTTTCCTAGACAGAACTATATCATATACTTAAATAAAAACTTTCAATCTCCAAAATATCAGCAAAACTTTTTGAATCAAATTCTTGATCCAGAAGAAAGTATAGAGGCTGTTAGTGCTGAAGTTGGAATGATGAAATTTGAATTAGTAACTGTTAAGTCTTCTGTTTCTAAACAAGAGACTTTAGTTGAATAATTATAATTCCAACTCACAAAAATTGCTACCTTTTTAGCTTTACGTCAACTCTGTATTAAAAATATTCCTTCATCGTTTACTCTTAGATTACTAAATACAAATTTATCTTATCTCAAAATATAGCCATGATTGAACTACCATCAGAACTAGAAAGCTATCGTTCTCAATTAGAAGACTCGGAAAAAGACTTTATAAAAATAACTACCGAAAAGGTGGAAAAGTCATCTCCTACGGAAAGTAAAATAGGAGGTTATCCATTTTTGCCTAAAGGTTTTGCTTATCCAAAAGATAAAGATGGTACTCCTTTAGAGTTTTTGGCTCAAATCAATTTTTTAGATGTACCACAGAACGATATTTATCCAAAAAATGGAATCATACAGTTTTTTATCAGTTTTGATGATTTATATGGTGCTGACTTAGATTATGAGACCCTACAAGAAGGCTACAGAGTGATATATCATGAAAATATAGAGAAAGAAGTAGAGACAAATTTTGATTTTTTAGATTCACTTAGAGAAAATGGTTTAAGTCCTCTTTCTCACAAAAACATCCTTAAAATGAGCTTTCAAAAAGCTAGTGAATATGTCTCAGCAACTGATTATCAGTTTGAGAACTATTTTGGAAAATCCATTTACGATTTTTTTGAAAAGTTTGAAGAGGAAGATGAAATGGTAGAGTTTTACTATGAGAATATTGATAAAAGTGGACACAAATTAGGAGGGTACGCTAACTTTACACAAGATGACCCAAGAGCTTTTAGTGAAACCCTCAATAAAGATTACGAACTTCTTTTTCAATTAGACTCTAATGAAGATGTTGAGGATATTTGTTGGGGAGATGTTGGAATTGGTAATTTCTTCATCAAAAGAGAAGACCTCATCAATAGAAAATTTTCAAAAGTAATTTTTACGTGGGATTGTGGGTAGTATTTATTTCAATTTATTAAATCCAACTCACAAAAATTGCTACCTACCGAACAATTTTCTAGCTTTGTTTTATTAATTTCGTATCAAAATATTCTTTTGCCGTTGTTGGAATGATTACCAACAACACTAATTTCAAAACTATGTCCACAGTAGCAGTAAATACAGAAATTTTGTCTCGTCGTGTTTCCGAAATGGAAGAATCTCAAACGTTGGCTATGGCTCGCAAAAGCCGTGAGCTAAAAGCAGAAGGACACGATATTATCAATATGAATTTGGGAGAACCCGATTTCAAAACACCTCTTTTTATTCAAGAAGCTGCAAAAAAGGCTATTGATGACGGACATTTTGGTTATACTCCAGTCGCTGGTATTGCTCCACTTCGTGAAGCAATTTCAAGCAAACTAAAAAGAGAAAATAATTTAGAGTATTCTCCAGAACAAATTGTTGTTTCAACAGGAGCAAAACAGTCTATTGCTAATGTAATGCTTGCGCTTTTAGACGAAGGCGATGAGGTAATTATCATTACGCCGTACTGGGTTTCATATTCAGGCATCGTACAACTAGCACAAGGAAAACCAGTATTTGTAGAGGGAAAAATAGAAAACGACTACAAAGCAACAGCAGAAGATGTAAAAGCTGCTATTACAGACAAGACAAAGGCTGTTATTTTCTCTTCACCTTGTAATCCGACAGGAAGCGTATTTTCAGAGCAAGAATTAAGAGAAATTGCAGAAGTAATTGCGCCACATCCACAAATTACAGTAGTGGCAGATGAGATTTATGAGTACATCAATTTTGGAGAGCCTCACTTTAGTATCGGAAGAGTAGAATCTTTGAAAGATAGAGTGGTTACTATTAATGGTCTTTCAAAAGGATTTGCCATGACAGGATGGCGTTTGGGCTATGCTGCTGCCCCTTTAGCAATCGCTAAGGCGTGTGATAAAATTCAAGGACAAGTTACTTCGGGTACAAATTCTATCACACAACACGCTGCTGTTACGGCTCTCAATGGAAGTCGAAAAGAGGTAGAGGAAATGAATAAGGCTTATCAGAAAAGAGGAAAACTTATCAAGTCTCTTTTAGACGAAGTAGAAGGTTTCAAGTGTAACACTCCACAGGGAGCATTTTACGTTTTTCCAGATGTGAGTGATTTTTATGGTAAGAATTACAATGGAAAAACCATTCAAAATTCAGAAGATTTTTCAATGTTTTTATTGGAAGAAGCCCACGTAGCTGTGGTCATGGGAGATGCTTTTGGTGCGCCTTCGTGTATTCGTCTTTCATTTGCTACATCAGAAGACTTGATTCAGAATGCTGTGGAGAGAATCAAAAAGGCTGTAGCAAAATTGAGTTAAGCCTTGTTGAATATAAATCATTCAAATCCTTATTTCTATTTTTGTACAATAGAGATAAGGATTTTTACTTTTCTAAAAGTTTATAGGCACTAATGCTATCTGTTTCTCTAATTTCATATTTAATAAACTCTACTCCGAATTTTTTCCATTTATAATTACCTACCAAAAAGTTTCCACTCTCTTCTCTTTCTATCGTTCGGATAATACACTTCTTGGTATTACTAAGAGAATCAAATGTATAAGCAGGAGAAAAATCTACCAATGGTTTACTCATTCGTGAACCTAGCCACAAGGGACGTATTTTTCCTTCAATAATTTTGAATAGAAACAAACGTTTTCGCATAGTAGTATCAAAACGAGTAGTTTTTATTACGCCTACCCAAATATCTTCTTGTCCATCATTATCTGCGTCAGCTACCTCAAAATTATAAACTGGATGAGGCAGTTTCCATTCATCTAAAGTAGAATTGTTGTATTTTTTCAAAAAAGTTTGAATTGCAAAGCTTTGGTTATGTCTTTTACTTTCTTTTTCTACTAATTGAATACCTATTTCTTGTCCGTTTTTTAACGTAGTATAAAATATTGTATCCTTTTCTTTGCAACTAAAAAATAGAAATATGAATAAAATAGAGTAGATAAAAATAAATCTCATGAAGTCTTAGCTTGAAAATTTGAAATACTTGATATACAGCTATTTTTTATTAAAAATACTTTTAAAATACTGCCAAAAACTTTTTTTCTCAGTTATACTTATTTCCGCTTCTTTGCCATAAACTCCTTCTTGCTCTACATTTTGTGTAGAATCTGATGTACAATGATCTTTTTCTACAATTTTTACTGATAGAACTGCACCCATCCTTATACTTTCATGTGCTTCTTCTTCAAGTACAACAGCTTCTTTGAGTATAAAGTGAAGGTAAGAATTTTGAGTTTTCTCATCAGAGAAATCAAGTGTTAAAGTAGTAGTAGTATAGCCAAATTTATTTATCTCAAAGGTAAGAATAGGTGTATTTCTGAGAACTTCTTTTGGAATTAGAATTTCAAAATTACCGTTTGCATCTGTTATTTGTGTAACCTTTATTTCTTTGATAGAAATGATTGCATCTGAAATAGAATATCTAAGAGAGTCTGTAACAGTACCTTCTATTTTTATATGATTATCATCATTAATTTTTTTATCAGAAGGTTTTGTTTGCTTTTGAAGAAGACTTGACTGGCTTTTGTCTGTTGGAAAATTATTGGAATAACTAGGCATAGAGATTAAAAATAATGCAAAGCCAGCAGCTACAAACTTAGACCAAAATGAGGATTTTGCTTTTTCTATACTTTTTAGATGAGTATCTAGCTGAGTTTCATGAAATCTTCCACACGTATTTCCTTTATAATTTTGAAAATGGTTTATGATTTCTGTATCTGTCATTGTAGTAAAATCTATCACTACTTTTTGACAAGCACCACAAAAACGCCCTTTATCTTGTGATGTCATTCTATCCCAATTTTCAGAGCAAGGTTCAGCTATCTGTATTTTCATAATTTCAGTTTTTATTAGTAACCAAGTGTTTTTATCAAAACGAAAAAAATAACTGAGATGCTGCAAAAGAAAATCAGACAAATAAAAAAAGCCTATTCAAATATTGAATAGGCTTTTTGTACTCCGTAGGGGAATCGAACCCCTGCTACCAGGATGAAAACCTGGCGTCCTAACCGCTAGACGAACGGAGCATTTTCACTCTAAAATTTCTACTTTAACTTTAAATCTTTCTGATATTACTATCAATACCAAATCTGTACTCCGTAGGGGAATCGAACCCCTGCTACCAGGATGAAAACCTGGCGTCCTAACCGCTAGACGAACGGAGCATTATACATATAAAATTGTTCTTTAAACAACTGCATTAACGTCTTTGTTTTCCCTTAATGCGATGCAAAGGTACGTCTTTTTTTTATATCTGCAAATATAATTTTAAATTTTTTCTGATTTTTTTTGCTCTTTCTCTTTCTTCAACTGCTTTGAAAAATATTTTTACTCTTATTTTTTAACGATTTTTGAAAGTCAAATTATTGATTTTCAAAGACTAGCAAACCTAAGAGAGTTTTTATTTTGTTATATCATGCTCAACCTATTTTTTTTAGAAATAATTCAAAATATAGTCATTATTTTTTGACTAGCTTTCTATTTCAAAAATCGTATCGGTACTGACCTAATTAGAAATAAGGTCAGCTTGGTAGAACAGACTGACAAAAAAAGGGCAAAATAGTTTTTAATATTTGGTATTGGGCTTATAGAGTTGTACTAATATAGATTTTAGGCAGGATTTAATGCTTATTTATAGGATGGATTTGAAATAATTTAATTGAAAAGGACAGAATTTCAGAAAAAATAAAATTATGTCTATAACCCAATAAAATTCTATAAAACGGCAGAAAACCCAATTAAACTTAAAGCATAAATACTTAATAGAAACTAACAAGAGATAAAAAAGAATGAATTTTGAATTTTAATTTTGTTCAAAAATAGTTTAAAGTGAGCTTAGTAATCAATTATTAATTATAGAATTGTTGTTTTCTAAAATAAATTGCCTAATTTTGCAGCAGTAAAAAAAATGACAATACATAACTCTTTATGAATCAGTCGGATAAATAAAATTAACAAAATAAAAGTGTTTCTTTTTTATTCAAAAGGCTGATTTAAAAACTGTTAAATAATTATAAATACTCTAAGCCTTTTACATTAGTTTTAAATTCCCTTATGCAGTCTATTAGAAATATCGCTATCATTGCTCACGTTGACCATGGCAAAACAACTTTGGTTGATAAAATGCTCGTTACTGGAAATCTTTTTAAAGAACACGAACGCCCAGGAGAACTTATCATGGACAACAATGATATTGAGCGTGAACGTGGAATTACAATCCTAGCAAAAAATGTTTCTATTGACTATAAAGGAACAAAAATTAATATTATCGACACCCCAGGTCACGCCGATTTTGGTGGTGAAGTAGAGCGTGTTTTGAATATGGCTGATGGCGTTTTGCTTTTAGTAGATGCCTTTGAAGGAGCGATGCCTCAAACTCGTTTTGTACTTCAAAAAGCGATTGGCTTAGGCTTGAAACCGATTGTAGTTGTAAATAAAGTAGATAAACTCAACTGTAAGCCAAACGAAGTACAAGACCAAGTATTTGACTTAATGTTTTCACTTGGTGCATCAGAAGACCAATTAGATTTTCCTACTATTTTTGGTTCTGCAAAACAAGGTTGGATGAGTACAGACTGGGAGCAGCCTACTGACACAATCGTTCCACTTTTAGATACAATTATTGAGACTATCCCTGCGCCAGAAGTAGAGGAAGGAACTCCACAGCTTCAAATTACATCATTAGACTACTCTACATATATCGGTCGTATTGCAATCGGTCGTTTAGTTCGTGGAACACTCAATACAGGACAGACAGTTTCGCTAATGAAGCGTGATGGAAGTGTTAAGAAAAATAGAATCAAAGAGCTTTATGTTTTTGAAGGTTTAGGAAAACGTAAGGTAGAAGAAATACAAGCAGGTGATATTTGTGCGATTGTTGGCTTAGAAGACTTCGAAATTGGAGACACAGTAGCAGACAGAGATGAGCCAGAAGCATTGCCACCAATTGCGATTGATGAGCCTACAATGTCAATGGTATTTACTATCAACAACTCTCCTTTTTATGGTAAAGAAGGAAAATTTGTAACTTCTCGCCACCTTAAAGAGCGTTTGGAAAAAGAATTAGAGAAAAACTTAGCTCTTCGTGTTGAGCCAACAGAATCAGCAGATTCGTTTAATGTATTCGGACGTGGTGTACTTCACTTATCTGTTTTGATTGAAACGATGCGTCGTGAAGGATATGAATTGCAAGTAGGACAGCCACAAGTAATCATCAAACATATTGATGGTAAAAAGTGTGAGCCAATAGAAGAATTAACGATAGATATTCCAGAGAATCTTTCTGGAAAGGCGATTGAGCTTGTAACACAAAGAAAAGGAGAACTTTTAGAAATGAATCCGAAAGACGACCGTACAATTTTGAAGTTTGAAATGCCTTCTCGTGGAATTATTGGTCTTCGTAACCAACTTCTCACAGCAACAGCTGGAGAGGCGATTATGTATCACCGTTTTAAAGACTTTGAGCCATTCAAAGGAGAAATCAAAGGACGTACAAGTGGTTCACTTATTTCTATGGAACAAGGAAGTGCCATTCCTTACAGTATCAATAAGCTACAAGACAGAGGAATTTTCTTTGTTGACCAAAACGAGGAAATTTATGAAGGACAAGTAATTGGAGAGCATACTCGTGGTAGTGATTTGGTTGTCAATGTAACCAAAGGAAAGAAACTTACCAACATGAGAGCTTCTGGTTCGGATGATAAAAACAAAATTGCTCCTCCAGTAAAATTCTCTTTAGAAGAGGCTTTAGAATATATTCAAGCAGACGAATATGTTGAGCTTACACCACAATCTTTGCGTCTAAGAAAAATTTATTTGACAGAAGTGGATAGAAAACGCTACGCAAAGACATTTGCTACTGTTTAGTCAAAAATATCAAATTATTTATATGCTATTATTCAAATAGTGATATAAATAACAAGATTTTAATAGGATAGCTACTTGTTTTCAATATGATTTTATTTTTTTAAATTTCTATTTTTTCAAAAAAAGCAGAAAAAAAATGAAAATATTGCAACAAATGGCTTCCTTCTTCCGTAAGAAGGAAGATTAAGTTTTATATCTGTAAAGGGGATATAGAGTAAATTAAAGGCAACTACATTTGTGGTTGCCTTTTCTTATTTATAGGGATTTTATAAAACATTTCTCCCAAAAAAAACTTAATTTTATTGAAATCTATATATCCTTCACTTTTTAAACTATTATTATCTTAACTCTATGCTATTACAGTTCCTATTACAAGCTCAAC
>NZ_JAHDIG010000045.1 GCF_020630935.1 Bernardetia sp. | reverse complement strand
AAACGGTAAGCACAAGATGGAATCTTGCGCTAGAAAACCATTCTTAAACAAGTTCAGCATTAAAAATTTACTATTCAAAATCATTCAAAATGAAACCTTCAAAAATTACCTTATTTACCTTAGCGTTGGCTGCAACTAGCCTTGTCTCTTCTTGTAAAGATGACGAAAATACGCCAGATGTTATCACAACAGAAGCAGAATTGGTCGCTCATTCTATTACGCCTTCTTTCTTGAAACTCACTTCGGAGTTTTCTTCTGTAAAAGTTTATCCTTTACTTACTTCGGAAGACAAACTAAGCGAAAGTCCAGAATTTGTATATGGCTCAATGGCTGATGGTGCTGGTCTTTTAAGAAATGCAGACGGTACTTATACGCTCATCAACAATATTGAAGCAGATTATTCTATCGCCAGAATTACTTTTGACAAAACCTTCAAACCTGTAAAGGGCGAGTATATCCTCAACGCACAAGCTACAGCTGCTACGGCACAGTGTTCGGGTACGCTTATCACGCCTGAAGAACACGGTTTTGGTCCTTTGTACCTTTCTGGTGGAGAATGGGGTGGAGCTTCAAAAGGTGTTTTTGCTACTGACCCTTTCAAAAGTGCTACATCGGCTTCTTCGGCTCGTATGCTTACTGCAATGGGACAATGGTCGACAGAAAATGCTGTTCCGATAGGAAAAGAGGCTTATCCTAACCAAACCGTTGTTTTTATCGGAGACGACCATTCAGACAACGCCATTCCTTCTGGGCAGCTTGGAATGTATGTAGGCAATAGGGGCGATTTAGATGGTGGAAAGTTGTACACTTTGAAAGTTACTTCTGCTGGTATCAATTACGAAATGGATATGCAAGAAGGAGTTTCTTATGATATGGAATTTGTAGAAATGAATGAAACACAAATCGATTTATTGGATGCAGAAGCAAAACAAAAAGGTGCAATGGGATTCTCAAGAGTAGAAGACATTGACTGGCGAAGAGGTTCGGCTGCCAACAACAGAGAAGTTTATTTCTGTGTTACAGGACGTAAAAAAGATGGTTTGGTAGGAAAAGGAACATTTTATGGTCGTGTTTATAAGTTAGAGATGAACCCAGAAGACCCAACCAAAGCAGGAAAAATTACGTGTGTTTTGGATGGCGACAAGCTAGATGGAAAAGCAAAAGCATTCCACAGTCCAGACAATATTTTAGTTACAGAAAACTACGCTTATATCCAAGAAGACCCTAACGGTTATCCTGACACGCCAGACAAAGACCACTTTGCACGTTTGTATCAATACGATTTGAGAACTGGAGCATTGAAAACTGTTCTTGAATGTAACCAAACCACAGCAGCAACACAAGGTTACGGAGCAACAGACGATATGTGGGAAATCACTGGAATGATTGATGTTTCTGATATTATCGGAATTGATGAAACATTCTTAGTAATTACTCAAAATCACGGATGGGTAAAAGAAGATGGAGTACCATTCACAGACCCTAATGCTGTTTCAGATTTGGGAGCAAGTACAAAAGAAGGCAGTATGTTATTTATTGTCAATGGTTTAGGAAGATAATTTTTTTTCTATGTGTAGTACATGTAAGGAAAAGGCATGCCTTTTCCTTACACTTTGTATGTATGTAAATGTTTTTATATCTCGTGGGTGATTATAACAAATAAAAATGAAACACTTTGCTCTCCTCCTTACTTTTTTGTCTATTGTTTTACTTGTAGCCTGTAATTCTTCAAATAAAGAAACCAAACAAGCTATTTCTAAAGAAATCACAACACCATTTCAAGAAATTGAAAATATTTATCTTTCCCACATAGAAAACTGTATCAACAACCTAGAGGCTAGCAAAACAGCTCTCAATCTCATTGATAAAGACACAGCGTATAACAAAATTCACATTCAGAAAAGCCAAAATCATTATAAAGAGGCGAGAAGGAGTTTTAAGAAGATAGAATCTATTTTGGCTTTCGTAGATGGGGAAAATTATAAGACCTTAAATGCTCCAAATATCTTAAAAGTAGAGGAAGAAGATGCAACCAATATAAAAATCATTGAACCTTTTGGATTTCAAGTCTTGGAAGAACTTTTGTTTTTAGAAGAGATAGAACAAGAAACTATAAAGGACATTCAAAAAACGGCAGACAAAACGCTTCAACGCTTACGACTTATTTCTAACAACACTGACCTTTCTGTCTATAAAAACTATCATTTTTTATGGCTTTTCAGAGATGCCATTTTTAGAGTAGCTTTGACAGGAATTACAGGCTTCGATTCTCCTTCTGGTCTTTCATTGGAGGATAATAAAATTGTCTATCAAGAATTAGAAAACTATTTAACGCTCTTTGAAAAGGAATTTAAAAACCAACAGCTTTATCAAGATTGGAAAAATGCGCTACAAAAAAGCAGTCAGTTCCTTACAGAAAATGAAACCACCAATTTTGAATATTTTGATAGATATTCATTCATTAAAAATCATACAGAAAAACAAATTCAACTTTGGAACAAAACAGTAAAAGACTGGAATGTAGATTTTCCACTAGAGCTTGCCATTCAAAATGATGCGACTTCACTTTTTTCTGATTCTACTTTTAACCTCAACTTCTTTTCTGACCAAAAATTAGGACAGATTTCGAAAGACAAAGTCGTTTTGGGAAAACAGCTTTTTAATGATACAAACCTTTCTAGAAACAAAAAAATGAGCTGTGCCACTTGCCATAGCCAAGATTTAGCTTTTACAGATGGAAAGAAAATTTCAGAAGGACAAAAAAGAAACAGTCCAACCCTAACGTATGCAGCACTTCAAAAAGGATTTTTTCACGACAACCGAGCAGGCAGCTTAGAAGGACAAATTGTATCAGTTATCAATAATGAAACAGAATTTCATACCAATGCTGAGATTATGCTTTCTGCTGTCAGAGAAAACTCGGAATACGTCAAAACCTTTGCAGAACTTTATCCAGATAGCCTAACAGAGCAAAATATCCGTACAGCAATGGCAGATTATATCCGAAGTTTGTCGCCATTTTCTTCCAAGTTAGACAAAAATATGAGGGGAATAGAAAATACATTTACCCAAAATGAAATCAATGGCTTCAATCTTTTTATGGGAAAGGCAGCCTGTGCGACGTGTCATTTTGCACCGCTTTTCAACGGAACTGTTCCAACTTCTTTCAAAGAATCTGAAATAGAACTGCTTGGTGTTCCTACTCAAAACGATACTATAAATGCTAAAATAGATACAGATTTGGGTAGATACAATGTTTTTCAAACAGAAGAAAAAAAGCACTTTTTCAAAACTCCAACACTTCGAAATATCTCCAAAACTGCTCCTTATATGCACAATGGCGTATATCAGACACTAGAAGAAGTGATGGACTTTTATAACCGTGGTGGTGGAGCAGGCATCGGAATTGATTTAAAATATCAGACTCTACCAGTCAAGCCTTTGAATCTTTCAGAACAGGAAATTAAAGATGTTATAAGTTTTTTGAAGACTTTGGAGGATGAGTAAAACAAAATAAGAAATATTTCATATTTTACGTTAAATAAGATTACGTAATTCTTAATTTTCTACAATGGCAGACCACGAAGATAAAGCTAAAAAAAGACAACAACTAAGAGATAAAAATGTCGATTTGAGTATAATAGGAAATGGTTTCGTGAGGTTGTATCACAAAGAAAGCGTATTAGATTATGATATTAAGTTACTGGAAGACAAAAGTTATGAGATAATAGAATTTGAAGGAAACTTTCTATCAAACAAGACAGAACTACATTATGACCTACAACAGAAGCTAAACTTTCCAGATTATTATGGTAAAAATTTCGATGCTCTCAACGATTGCTTATACGATTATGAAGTCCATCAAAATGGTACAGTAATAGTTTTTAGGCACTTAAATTATTTAGATGAGTGGAGTATAACAATGCTTTTGGATATCTTCGCCTTTCAAGGTAGGCGAAAGTTTGCTCACGGAAAAAAACTATTAGTTTTAGTACAAATAGATGACAGGAATTTCAAAATTACAGAACCCATAGGAGCGATAAACCTCTATCTTTTAAATGACAAGGAACGATAAGCATGTTGTTTCACTTGTTCAATAGCCTTTCAAAGGACTATCATAATAATGAATCAGTAATATATGTTTTCCTTCTATATCATAAACAGAATATATTTTGTCTTTGTAATGGAAAATAAAGGTTTGATTTTTTGGTAGTAGTTTTACTTTGTAGAAAACTGCTCCATATTGTAACGTAGAATCATTTATTCGCTTTAAATAAGGTTTTTCTGTGAGGTCAGATTTTTTGATACTTTTCTTTGTAAATCCCTTAGGGTAATCAATATTTATTCCCTTTGGGCTACTATGAAAATCCTCTACAAAATCGTATTGAGCATAATTAGTAGATACACTTTCACTAACTGAAATAGAATCTTTTAGATTGAGATTGCTATCAAATCTATACAAATTTTTATGTGTTTGCCTAAAAACTTCTCCTCTGATAGCTTCAAAACTCTGAAAGTTAAAATCAATGTCGTGATACACAACAGTGTCTATTTGACCAGTATTGACATTCAGTAATTTCATATTGAAATAGTAATCATCATAAGCAAATATGATAGAATCATTGATTACATTGGCATATCCCCAACCGTTGTCTCCCATTTGACTTCTACCTAAATAAGAAGAATCTGTATTGTTGATTTCAAAAAATACTGTATCAACTTTTGTGAAATTTTCTAAAGGTTCGTTTATGATTTTTGTCTTATTATTGGTTTCAACAGGAGTTTCTTTAGCAATATCTTTCTTAGTTATGGTTGGAGTTTCCACAATCAAATTTTGTTTCTCTTGTTGCTCATTAGATTTCTTTTCAGATTTTGCATTGCACGAAAAAACTATAAATAACAATAGTAAAAAGGCATATTTAATTTTCATTTATGAGTATAAAGTTGTATAGATGATAATGAGCTATTGAGATACTACAAAAGTAAAAAAGTCTTTTTGAATGCTATATTATTGACATTTTCGTAATTTGCAGCAAAAATAAATCAAGCACACAAAATACAGATTTTATATGCAAAAAATTGCCCTTATCAGAGAAGGCAAAACGCCACCCGACCGTCGTGTCGCTCTTACTCCTACACAATGCCAAGAAGTTTTAGATAAATACAGACAAACAGATAAAGATTTTGAAATTTTAGTGCAGCCGAGTCCAATTCGTTGTTTTTCAGAAGAAGAATACAAGGAAGCAGGGTGTAGAATTACAGAAGATATAAGCGAAGCAAATATTTTATTAGGTGTAAAAGAAGTTCCAAAGCCACAACTTATCTCTGATAAAACCTATTTATTTTTCTCTCATACCATCAAAAAGCAACCGTATAATAGAGATTTATTAGAAAAAATCATTGAAAAAAATATTCGTCTAATAGACTACGAAGTCTTGACCAATGCAGCAGGGCAGCGAGTGATTGCCTTTGGACGTTATGCAGGAATTGTAGGAGCATATAATGGTATTTTGACGTATGGAAAGCGTTTTGGCTTGTTTGATTTGAAGCCAGCCAACGAATGTTTTGATATGGAAGAAATGTGGAGCGAGTTTGAAAAAGTCAAATTGCCAGCTATCAAAATTGCCGTTACGGGAGGGGGAAGAGTAGCCAAAGGTTCGGTAGAAGTTTTGGAAGGAATGAAAATAAAAGAAGTCAGTCCAGAAGAGTATTTGAACAAAACATTTGATGAAGCTGTCTTTACTCGCCTTCGCTCAAAAGATTATCATTTTAAGAAAGGCAAAACAAAAGAAAACAAAGAGTTTGATTTAAAGGATTTTTATAATAATGCAGCAAATTATGAAAGTCATTTTTCAGATTTCACAAAAGAAACTGATTTGCTTATTGCTGCTGCCTACTGGAATCCGAAATCGCCTGTTTTGTTTACCAAAGACGAAATGAAACAAGATGATTTCAAAGTAAAAGTTATTGCAGATATTACTTGCGATATTGAAGGCTCTATTCCTTCTACAAAACGTCCTTCAACGATAGCAGAGCCATTTTATGATTACAATACCAAAACAGAAAGCGAGGAAAAACCTTTTTCTGACGAAGCAAATGTAACCGTTATGGCAGTGGATAATTTACCTTGTGAGCTTCCTAGAGATGCTTCCAGAGATTTTGGTAGAGAACTTATAGACCAAGTTTTGCCTTATCTACTTTTTGAAGACAATCCTCATTATCTAAAAGAACATAACTTTACGGATGGATATAGAATAAAAAGAGCAACTGTTGCCAAAAATAAAGACCTCGGAGAAGATTTTGAATATTTGAGAGATTATTTGGAAGGGAGATAATTCAGTTTCTTCTTTTTTTCGGTCTGCTCTGACGAGACTGACCTATCTTTAATAAAGGTCAGCCCGATAGGGCAGTACCGAAAATTTAATATAAATGAGAAAATATACATTACTTCTACTACTATTTTGTTTTGCCCTTTTTGGGTGTTCATCAAGCAATTCAAATGAAAAAACTGCTGTAAAAAGTATCTATAAAAATTATATCAATCACAGTTATTTAGAATGCTTGAAAATGACTTACCTTGTGAATGTTACACAAAAATTACCTCTATAAATATAGACAGTAATTATGTTAATATTTTCGGAGGTGGTATAGAGCCAATGAATTTTCCTTACGAAATAAGAAATGATACTCTATTTCCAGCAACGGATGATGAAGACAAAAATAGTATGTTAGAATTCATAAAAAATGAATTTACTAATTATATCGTTTTAAAAAAAGATACTTTAAAGGTTCATAATAAAAACAAAGAAATCATACTGAAAGCCCTAAATAAAGTGCAATACGATTCTTTAGATGTTTATGACTTTCAACACAAATTAAATATTGATTTTTTAGTTAAGAGAATTGATGATAAAGACTTTATAAGCAATTTAGAAATTGACCAAAACACCTCATTAAGTTGTCATCCTTCTATGGGAGTAAACTTTATATGGAATAACCCTCCTCAAAAACATTGGATAATAGAAAAAGACCAAGATAGTTTAGCTGTTTATCAAGATTTAACAAGTGAAAAACTATTACCTCATATGGAAGTAAAAAAGAAATTTTACAAAAAATACAAGATGAAATAAATTATTCATTTGACACCTAAAAAAACCGTACTCTTTTCAGAATACGGTTTTGTCTTTTTAATAAGAATAGAGTTTTACTAATCTCTCAAAATAGTCAGCCAGTTTTTATACGTTTTGTTTCTGTATTTGATAAGGAAATAATATTGTCCTGAAATGGCATTACCTCCATCCCACTCAAAATTACGGTCGGTGCTTTCAAAGAGAAGCTGTCCCCAACGGTTATAAATCTCAACGCCTTGAAACTGGTCGTTACAATCATCCTGTGGAAGATTTGGAATGTAGAAAGTATCATTTTTTCCATCTCCGTTTGGTGTAAAGACATTAGCTGGTGTAAAATCAAGATTGACAGTTTCATCTTCTACAATAATAGTAAGTATTTTTGGAGTAGAAGCACGCAAACCACAACGAGTAGTATCAGAAGCAGTAAAGATGACTTTAAATTCTTTACTAAACTCACCTTCTAAAATATCACATTCTGGAGTCCAAGAAAAATCGCTTTCAAGAACTGGGAAACCCTGTTTATTTTCATATTGCATCCCCAAGTCTGATAAATTAAATCCTACACCACGAGCAGATAAGGCTAATTTGTCGCCATCTACATCATTGGCAAGCGTAGGAATAATAACTTCTTGTCCTACACCTATACGAACAACATATTCATCTGGATTTGTTATAGAGATAGAATCAGTATTTTGAAGCTCTAAGCTAGGAGGTGTATTCTGTGAGTCGACAGTAAGGTCAAAACGAACTCTTATAGTATCTGTATAAATAATATCACAGTTGGCAATGTCAGTTACTATAAATTCAGCAATATACGACGTATCAGCATTCTGAAAACCAAGATCTGAACACAAAGGCTGCCATGTAAACTCACTTGTTAGAGTTGGTGTACCAAAAACATCTTCAAAGTTCATATTCAAATCAGTAAAATTGAAATCTACGCCCCTTCCTTCTAAAGAAAGAACACTGTTATCTGCATCTTCTCCTGTTACATTGAAACGAACAAACTCATCTACACGCACTGGACGGATATACAAATCTTGTGCAGCATCAAAGGTTAGATTAGCCGATATTTCTGGCGCACGGTTCGGATTTCGCTCATATAATAAAACCAATTTTACTCTAGTTGTGTCTTCTAAAGATTCTTGACACTCATTAAAATCTCTGATAATAAAGTCTATCAAAAACTCTCTTTGTGGATTAGCTACTGGTTCTTCACCCAAATATTCACACAAGGTTTGCCAATCAAACGTACTTTCTACTGGAGCAAAGTCATTCACTTGTGGGAAAGTCATGTTAAAATCTGAAAGGTCAAAACCAACACCTTCTGCATACAAAAGTACACTATCTCGCTGTGCATCTAGCCCTAAAACATCAAAAGAAATAGCATCACCAACAAAAACAGTATCTACAAAAACCTGTTCAAGGTCGTTGAAAGTAGTAATTTCTGGTTTAGCTTCTGGAGCTGTGTTGTTTGGGTCTGGAGGAAGTACAATCAGTTGTACATCAATCTCTTCATCCAATGAACTTTCACACTCATTAAAATCTGTTACTTGAAATTTCAAATTTATTGGTTCTCCAATAGGAATGTTAGTTTGCTCACAGCTAGTATTCCAAACAAAATCTGTTGTTTGAACAGGTCGTCCACTTACTTCAGTAAACTGCATTTGAAATTCAGCAAAATTAAATCCTACTCCATTTCCTGTAATCAAGATACTATCTCCGTTAGCATCGTCTCCTGTAAGCGTAAAACGATAAGGTTCTCCCAAAGTAAGCGTATCATAATATGTCATACGAGCCGAATCGTACACTAAAGAAGCACGAATAGTAGGACGAATATTTGGACGTGGTAAAAGCACTACACGCACTTGTATTTGGTCTGTCAGACTAGCATCTCCACACGCATCATAGTCAGTTACATTAAAATTCATTACAAAAGTCTGTGCGCTACGTGGGTCATTCAAATCTTCACAACTTGTCTGCCAAGAAAAATTAGAATTTATACTTCCAATTCCCTGCAAAGGAGAATAAGAAATATTTCTTCCACTAGCATTAAAATTTTGAGGAACAAATTCTACGCTCAAACTATCGCCATCTGGGTCAGTAGCAAGTGTATTAAAATCAATAACCTCACCTACAAAAACACTATCATAAACATATTGATTTGTAGTTGGGTCAAAGGTTAGGTTAGTAGTTATATCTGGCGCACGATTTTGTGTAGTATCTTTCAAAACTTTGATTTTCAAACAAGTTTCTACTTGAGAAGGATTATCACAATTTCGTTGGTCGGTTGTAGTAAAACTTACATCAAAGGTTTGCTCTGTCTGATTTGGAGCAAGTACGTTACAATCAGGTGTCCATGTTAGCTGTCCGTTCAAAACAGGTTGTCCTTGTGTTTGTCCTGTATAAGAAGCTCCTGCTGGCAAACCATTTATATTTACTTGAAGCGAATCTCCATTAGGGTCATCTGCTGTTGTATTGATAACAAGTTGATTACCTACTACTACTTCTTTGATATAACAATTTGTTGCAGCATCAAAAGTAGCATCTGTTACAAAAGTTGGAGGGTCATTTGGAGGATTTCTTATCAAAACATTAACACGAATCGTATCTAAAAGTGGCACAGCACAGCTATTATCTGCCACAATAAAATCCATAATATATGGCTCGGTTGGGTCATTAATATTTAATGGACATTTTGGAAAACAAACACCTAAAGAAAGCTCATCGCCAGCACCGCTAATATTTCCTCCATTTTCTAGTAAAATTCCACTTCCATCTGTAAAATTAATAGGTTTTACTCGTGCAGAAATAACAGTATTTGGGTCAGAATCTGTAACCAAAAGATTTCCACATCTATCTTCATTTGGGTCAAGGATAATAGTTGTTCCTTCTACATAACGGTTAGGTTCTGCATTGGCTTGAAATGCCAAATTAGGTTTTGTAGCTGTCGGACAATCAATTACTAAAAGTTGATAATCTCGTCGCACCTCTCCTATTTTGACTCCATTTCGAAACTCATCTACGGCAATAGCAAATACATAAAGACCTGTTTGGGAAGCTGTTAATGAAATAATTCCATCTTGGTCTATACTAAGAGGCACACTGCCTGGCACCATATTATTAAGTGTTATTCCAGGCACAAATTCCACAAGTGAATAAGGTCCAGGACGAGGGTCTATACGAGGGTCATCAAAAGTACTATTTCCATTGATAGGAACAGTAAGACGATAACGAAGTTCATCGCCATCTGGGTCTGCACCACTAAAGTCGAAGAAAAAAGGCTGATTGACACACACATAATCACTAAGTGGAGGAAATATTTGAGGCGCAGAGTTGATAAAAGGATTGCCATTTCTATCTACTAAAGCAGGAAATTCTAAATACATGGTTAGTCCAGCATTTTCAGGAGCTATAATATTACTGATAATATTATTTCTACAACAACGCTCCCAAACCATATAGTAGCCTTCTTGCTCATTGAAACGAGAACGGTCTAGGGTTATTTCTTGTGCATAATAAATACGACGCACAAGTAGT
This sequence comes from Bernardetia sp., assembly GCF_020630935.1. Lineage (NCBI taxonomy): Bacteria > Pseudomonadati > Bacteroidota > Cytophagia > Cytophagales > Bernardetiaceae > Bernardetia > Bernardetia sp. The sequence continues at coordinate 29,857 of NZ_JAHDIG010000045.1, read as the reverse complement.
GTTCCGATAGCACAGTCTGGGTCTGTATAAGGAACTGGCTCATCAGAAATACGAGGAATTTCTAAGAAAAGCAACTGTCTATCATCCCGTTTAGAAAAAACACCTATTTTAGCAGTTTCTCCAATCGCCCCTGGATTTCCATTTACAGCATCAAAATATTTTACCATTCCGATACGATACCTATTTCCTTGAATGTGGGTAAATTCAAGTTCGCCTCCTACAATATGGGTTGCATAAGCAGAATAGCTAGTAGATAGGAATAAGACAGCGAAAAACAGTAGCAATATTAAAAAATGAGTGCCTTTTTTGAAGTGATGAAGGTAGGATAGAGTTGTCAAAATTTTATACAGTTATGTAATTTTCTTAAAGATAATTTTAGTGGATGAGGTATTTGTATTTTTTTTATAAAAATACAACAAAAAAACCTTATAAGACTAACTCATAAGGTTTTTAACAATTCGAAGATGTTTGGAATACTTTTTTACAAAGTTTTCATGTCCATCTAAGACTTAAAAATACTGTAAAGAAGATAAACTCCTCCAATAATTACAGCAAAGGTAAATAGTGTAGATAGTGCACCTACTAGCAATGCACCTACAATTTTGAGAGCTACAATAGCCACGACTACCAAAACAGCCACCTTAACGACTTTCATAATGTTCATAATTTCTTTGAGATTTAAGTGTGAAAAGATAAAATAAATAGTGATTAGTTTGAAGTGTAGTTTTTACTAAAACTCTAAAATACAAAACTTTAATGAGTTTTTGAAAAACAGTCTGTACGTTGTTTAATCTATTATACGGAAGAGTCTGTAAGAAGGATACTTTTGTTTTACTTGTAAGGTTAATTATTTCAACACAATGACTATTTTGTTGATTTATTTTTCAGTAAGTAGATATATTTTAAAAAAAAATTAAACAATATCTATAAAAAAACAGATATGCTACTAGATATTTTATTAAAAAGTATCATTTTTTTAAACTAATTATTTTTCTCATTCCAATTTTTTATCAATTATGCAAGCTGCACAATCTAAAAAAAATGAATATTTAGAACTTCCTTTTGAAGTAGAAGTTCTACAACAAAACGAAATTGCCAACCTTTATTGGATTCCAAAATCAAACACTATGGTCTGTGAGGCAATACACGAATATATGCCAGAAGAGGATTTTAAAATTCTTTTCAATGCTATTTCAGCTCATGTAGCCAAACATCGTCCAGAAAACTTCGTATTCGACAAAAGAGCTTTAAAAGCCTTTCATCAACCTTCTATGGAGTGGTATTTTACAGAATGGAAAACAGAAATGTCTAAAAAATATGGCTTAAAAAAACATCGTAAACTTCTTCCTGCCATCACTTGGTTTGCCCTTGCCGTAAAAGCTGGACGAGCAGAATTAGCAAGAAAATACCCAGATGGAGAGTTTCATAATCTTGATATTCAGTACAAAGACACTATTTTAGAAGCAATCAATTCTTGAGACGCAACTACCATTTAAACAAAAGTCTTATCTCTACCTAACAGAAATAAGACTTTTTAGTGTGAAAATTTAAGCATTATTTTTTCGCTTGTTTACTTCCCTCTGTGCTTTTTCTTTCTTTTTGAGTTCTCGTTTTTCCCTGCGTTTTTTGATTCTTCTGACAGCCATTTCCACTTGTTTTTCTAGGTGTAGCTTTTCTCGTCTGTTTTTCTGAATTTTTTTCTGCAAAGCTCTAAGTTGTGTTTCTGGGTTAGGATACATAATTCGCTGTACCATATCAGCCAAAACTAAAGCCTCTCTAACTTTCGTAATTACTCCTTTAAAACGGTATGCTCTCGCTACTTGGTTTACTCTTGCCAAGCCTTGAATAGCTCTAAAAGTTCTTAGGAAAGAAACCAAAGGAAGTAAAATAATAAATAAATCTATCCAATTCGCTTTACAATAGTCTAGCTTGTCTTTCGTAACAGAAAACATAAGGATAAATTCAAACGTAAAAGCCACCCAAATAAATGCCTGAACAGCTTCCAAATACAGACTAATATCTGGCACACGAGCAGCCACCTGTTCGCCTACTGTTTTATTTAAGTCTATAAATAAAATAGGAATAATAAGAAGGGCAATACCAATCATGGGCATACTAAACTTTCTTTTTAGCTCTTCTAAAAGTATATCATTACACTTACTCCACTTCCAAAACGGAATCCAAAGCCATTCACTATCTGACAAACGCCTTGCACCCATTCGCAAAGGCATTAGGGGAATAGCCACAGCACGAAAAATAAGCTGGGCATTAGAAACTTTTAATCCTTCTTTATTTTTTAAGTAGATGACATAGATTAACTCGGCTAGTGGAATAGTCATCAAAATTCCATATATGAGTGTAGATTGCCACAACACAAAAGGCGTAACCAATGCACGAGACTGTGGAGAAAAACTAAACATAATGATAAAGCCCATCAGCATCAACATCAAAATACTGAACCAAAACATTATAGGAGCAAAACGATTTTCAAATTGTTGTAACTTGCTGATAGATGGCAGTTCTTGACGCACCAAAAGAGGCTCATCCTTCTGTTTGTAGATAGACAATATTTCATCAATCATTTTGCTATACTCATCTACCCCCTCTTGTGTTTCTTCTTCATTTATTTCCTCATTATCAAAAAAAACACGTAAGCGCAACAGTTCAGACGGATTATCTATCTGATTGATTCTTTCTATAAGTTCTTCCTTAGTAGGTAGTTTATGTTCTTTGACAGAATTAGTAGCCATTTGATAAATAGTTTTTCTATGCGTTTTACTAGGTAAATATACAAAAAAGCCTTTGCATCAAAAAAATGATACAAAGGCTAATTTCATTCGTAATTTCTAATTTGGTAATTCGTAATTGAATTACGGCTTTCCACTAGCTGTTTTCTTCTCTGCAATTTGCTTTAGAAGCACTTCAACAGCTTTTTGAAGTTGCTCGTCTTCGTTATTTGCTTTTGCATTCGGAGAGTTTTCAACCAAAATATCGGGCTGTGCTCCGTTGTTTTCCATATTCATTCCAGAGCCTTTTACATACCAGCCCCTAAATGGCAGACGAACAAACGAACCATCTATCAAAGCAGCTCCTCCAGTAGAAATTACTGCGCCAAACGTAGGCTGTCCTACAAGTGTTCCTAACCCTAAGGTTTTGTAAGCGTGAGAGAAAATTTCGGCATTAGAATAACTATTGGCATTACAAAGTGTAATAGATGGTTTTGTCCAAACAGGAAAAGGCAAACGTTCGCCATACGGATAATAATTAGAAAACTCTTTTTGATTTTTCAAATCATCAGTTGCGCCACGAGGAACAGTATAGGCGTGCTGTCTTGTGGTTAGGATTGCCATCAAATAGTCGGTTGTCCAACCACCACCATTGAAGCGAACATCAATGACTAAACCTTCTTTTCCTTCTCCACTCGCTGAAAGTTCACGCTCAAAACGCTCAAAACTCTCCCAGTTCATTCCCTCAATATGAATATAGCCTAGCTTTCCATTAGAATATTTCTCTACCAGTTTACGTCTTTCCATTACCCATTCATTATAAAGTTCATCACCCAGTGAAGTAACAGGACGAATAATAACCTCTCTAGTTTCGCCTTTAGTATTTTTCACTCCCAAAACGGTACGAATATCAGATTTATCAGCAAAGAGATTATAGAAATTTTCTTCTAGTTTGACAGGCTGTCCATCAACAGAAGTAATTATATCACCTACATTAATTTTGCTAAATTCCTTATCGGCAGGGCTATTTGGAATTACACGAATTACCTTTGCACCTTCTTTTGTCATCGTGATTTCTGTTCCTAAAAGTCCTGTACGTTCACGCTGCGTTTCGGCACGGTCGCCTGCATAATATCCCATGTGGCTGGCATTGAGTTCACCAAGCATTCGGTTCATCATCTCTTGAAAATCACGTTCAGAAGAGGCTTTTTGTGTCCAATTACGGTATTTTTCACCTAATTCTCCCCAGTTTTCTCCGTGAAATTTAGGGTCATAAAAACGCTCATTTATCAAACTCCAAACTTCATTGAAAATCCCTTCTCTTTCTTGTAAATAATCAATTTCCATACGAGCAGAGAAAGGTAATCCTTCTGGCTTAGAAGTAGCAACAGGAACTTTGAAAAGTGAGCCACCACGAGCCACATAAAAAAGTTCTTTTCCATCTGCTGAAAGACTCACTCCATAAGGCGTAGTTCCTCCTTGCGTGATGGCTTTGCGCTCGTCGCCATTCCATTTGATAGAATAAAGGTCTTGGTCGTCGGTAGAAGCCGTCCAGCCACCACGATTGGTAACAAAATAAAATGTTTCTCCATCATCAGAAATAACTAAATCAGACTCATTTCCATTCATAGATGTTACTTGTACAAGGCGTTCGTGTATTCTATCAAAATCTATTTCGATAGGCTCTACTTCTTTTTTCTTATCGTCTTTTTCGTCCTTTTTGTCATCTTTCTTTTCTTCTTTTTTGTCTTCGTCATAACTTATTTTTTCCTCCCAGTCGCTTTTAGTTTTTTGCCAGTCTTTTTTATTGAGCCACACAAACCACACATCTGCATCTCCATTGTTTCTCTCTGAAATAAAACCAAGTTTACTTCCATCTTTACTCCAAAATGGCTCACTATCAATACGTGGATGATAACTAATATTTACAGGTTTTTTGCTTCCATCGGCTGCTGCAATATATACTTCTGCATTAAAATTCAAATCTTCTTGGCTATATGCAATCCATTTACTATCTGGCGACCACTGCAAACCACTTGGCAAGTTCCAACCTTCTAAAATCACTTTTTCGTTTGTGATTTGACCTGTTTTTCCATCAATATCAGCAATGATAAATTTATCAGAACGAGTAAATGAAATCTTTTTTCCATTTGGTGCAATACTTAGATTATCCTCATGTTGAGGCGTTTGGGTAAGGCGAGTAGTTTTGTATTTCAAGGTTTCGAAAAGCCCATTTTTCTTTGCATCGGCAGAAGCTACCATAAAAATATCTTTTTGTCCTTCTCTATCCGAAATAAAAATAACCGTAGAATCATTTAGAAAATCAGCTTCTTGCTCACGAAATGGACTATGAGTAAGGCGAACCGTACGCTTGTTTTCCTTGTCATTTTCCATCAAAAATAGCTCTCCACGAACACCAAAAGTTACCAATTTTCCATTTGGAGAAACTGCATATTCTTGTAGTCTATTACTGTATGTTTTTCTTTCTATTGGGTCAAAGCGATAATCGTAAGTTACGTTTACATTGAGAGAAGTAATTTTTTTAGAATCAACATCTAGCTTAAAAATGCCTGTTCCTTGCTCCAAAACAACTGTTTTTCCATCTTTGCTTACGTCAAAATGACGAACACCATCATCTTTGAAAGTAGTGAGTTGCTGTGTAGTACCATTTATTTTTCCTTCGTCTGTCAGATTTATTTTATAGAGGTTATAACTTCCATCTGCTTCACTTACAAAAAATAAATTACGACTATCCGACCAATCTGGATGCATGTCGTTCCCTGCAAAAGTCGTTAGCTGTGTATATTTTTTGGTTTTGGTATCATACAAATATAAATCACGATTTGCCGAACCACGATAATTTTTGCGCTCTGGTTTGTTGTAGCCCTGTACGTACGCCACAAAACGACCATCTGGCGACATTGAAGGCGTGTAGCCCAAAGCATCCAAATAACGCTCTGGCGTTCCTCCATTGGCAGAAACTTTATGAATTTCTTGCGCCCACTCTGCTTGAGCAAAATCACGACGAGACGTAAAAAGAAGAGAATTATCAGAAGTCCAACCTCCTAAATTATCTCCAGAAGAGCGATAAGTTAGGCGTTTTGGCATTGAACCAACTGTTTCCATTACAAAAATATCATCATTGCCATAACGGTCGCCTTGAAAGGCTATTTGTTTTCCGTCTGGACTAAAATGAGGATTAAATTCGTAGGCTTCATGAATGGTAAGGCGAGTAGCATTTCCACCATTCACAGGCACAGACCAAATATCGCCTTGAAATGAAAAGGCTACTGTTTGTCCGTCTGGACTAATAGCAGGATAACGCAAAAAGGGTTGCTCTGCTTGCTGTGCAAAAGCACTAACAAAACCAGAAGTGGCGATAGCTAAAGCTAAAGTAACTTTTTTGGTTTTATTTAAAATGTGTAAAAAAGGCATATTGAAGTTAGATTAATTTTGACGTGCATATAGGCTAGAAACCCGTATCATACGTAATTATTTACAAATTACGATACAAAAGATAAAGGCACAAATAATTACCTCAATACGTTGTTGTGTATTGAAAAAGGTTACATTTTTTAAATAAAAACTAGATTTATTGTGATTTTTTAAGGTAAAATTTAGTTCGTATAAAAATTATTTCTTTGTTTGTTTAGGTTTTAATATGTTTGTGTTTTATTTCTTTGCTATTAAAATATAAAATATGCTTTTCGAAAATTTTGACTTCAACTTATTAGATAATCCTGATTTCAAAGAAGATAGTGTTAGGGAAGTTCTTATTTTGCCTATTCTTCATGAATTAGGTTATAACCATAATAGCATTGTTAGAAGTAAAACATTGGAACATCCTTTTGTAAAAATAGGCTCAAAAAAACGAAACATACATCTCGTTCCAGACTATTTATTCAAAGTTGGAGAAAGTTATGCATGGGTGTTAGATGCCAAAGCTCCTAATGAAAGTATACACGACAGCGACCATATAGAACAAGTCTATTCCTATGCTATTCATCCCGAAGTACGTACCAAGTTCTTTGCTCTTTGTAATGGGAAGGAATTTATTTTGTTTAGAGATGATGAGAAAAAACCACTTCTATTTTTTCCTATCAGAGATATAGAACACCATTGGCAGCAGTTAGAAAGCTTGCTTTCTCCTTCAGCCTTTCAAACTGGAAAACAATATACTTACACCGACCCTAAGAGTTTTCATAAACAAACAGAATCTAATAAAAACTTCAACTACTTAGAAAAACCTTTTTTAGAGGAAATAAATGTAAAAAAGAGAGCTGCCAAACGTCATTTTGGTGTACACGGTTATTTTACTCGGCAGGCTTGGAATGTAGTGCAAGAATATATCCGTCACTTTTCGCAGAGAGACGATGTAGTATTAGACCCTTTTGGTGGCTCTGGGGTAACAGCCATAGAAGCCTTAATGATAGGTAGAAAAGCCATTCACATAGATATTAATCCAATGTCTGTATTTATGGTAGAAGCCTTGATAGCTCCTGTCAAAATAAGCGACCTCAAACTAGCATTTGAGAAAATAAAAGCTGAATACGAAAAATCAGATATAGAAAATTTCAAAAATTGGGATACCAAGAAGCAAAAAGAACAACTCAAAAAACACTCTTACCCTACTGGCTTTGCTTTGCCTAAAGGCTCTGATGTAAAAGTGATAGAAGATTTGTTTTCAGATGAACAAAAAGCCAAACTTGCATTTGTGAAACATCTTATTAAAAAATTAAAGATAAAAATATTCAAAAATCATTGCTTTTGGCTTTCTCTAGTTTAGTAAATAAAATAAATCTCACTTATCATCACTCTAAATCTGCAAGTAAAAACGCTGGAGATAGTTCTCCAATGAGGTATTATCGTTACAGAATTGCTCCAGATGAGGTAGAACTAGACTTTATACCCAACTTTGAGAAAAAAGTATCAGCTATAGTTAATGCTAAAAAAGAAATAGCATTAGAAGTAATAAAATTTCACAGTACAGTAGAGGAAATAAATAAAAACGCCCAAATAGTAAAAGGAACGGCTACGGATTTGAGTTTTATTAAGAAAGAAAGTGTAGATTATATTTATACAGACCCACCGTATGGAAAGAAGATTCCCTACTTAGATTTGAGTACGATGTGGAATGCGTGGCTAGATTTGGAAGTAACGGAAGAGGATTTTGCACTAGAAGCCATAGAAGGAGGAGAGCAAAAGAAAAGCAAAGACGAGTACAACTCTTTGATGGCAAAATCGATAGAAGAAATGTATCGTGTTTTGAAGTTTGATAGATGGATGAGTTTTGTATTTGCTCACAAAGACCCAGAGTTTTGGCATTTGATAGTCGAAACAGCAGAGCGTTGTGGTTTTGAATATGCTGGTGCTGTGGCTCAAAAAAATGGACAGACAAGTTTTAAGAAACGTCAGCATCCATTTACTGTTTTATCTGGTCAGCTTATCATTAATTTTAAGAAAGTTAGAAAGCCTAGAGCGATTATGAAAGCTGCTTTAGGAATGAATATCGCTGAAATAATTATCCAAACAACTGAAGGTGTCATTGCACAAAATAACGGAGCTACCTTAGAGCAAATCAACGACGAACTAATCATAAAAGGCTTAGAACTTGGCTTTTTAGATTTATTGAAAAAAGAATATTCTGACCTTACGCCTTTTCTCTTGGGAACTTTTGATTATGATGACAAAACAGAACTTTTTACCATTCAAAAAAATCAAAAATTCAAAACACATATTGATTTACATTTGAGAGTGCGTTATTATTTGATTTCTTATCTTCGAAGAATGGAAAGAGAAAACAAAAAGGCTCGTTTTGATGAAATTGTTTTGCATATTTTACCTCTTCTCAAAAATGGAATTACTCCAGAAGCACAAACTATTTTGAAAGTTTTGGAGGATATTGCAGAACGAGTAGGAGAAGAATCTTGGCGATTGAAAAAAGGAGGACAAGTAAAATTATTCGAATAAACTTTATTCTAAAATTACTGACAGCCTCAAAAGAGGTCTGTCAGAATTTGAATGGGTTATTTCATAGAAACAACGAGCTTTCCAAAGCCTTCTCCTTCTTTCATGGTATCAAAGGCTGAAATAATATCAGAAAAAGGTGTAACTGAACCAATAATAGGTTTTATTTTGTGTTTCTCTACGAAGTTTACCATCTCTACAAATTCCTTATCACTTCCCATCGTTGAGCCTTGAATACGGATTTGATTGAAAAACATTCTGTACAAATCAATTTTTTGAGGCAAGCCAAGCGTTGCTCCATAGAAAACTATACGTCCAGAACGTCCTAAGAGTTTGATAATTTCGGCAAAGGTTTCTCCTCCTGCACTATCGATAGCACAATCAAAACTTCCTACCATTTCTTTGAGTTGCTTATTCCAATCTTCATCTCTATAATTTACAGCACCTGCTGCCCCCATTTCTTCCAACTTCTCTAGTTTTTCATCATCTCCAGAAGTTACAAAAACCTTTGCTCCTGCTGCCACAGCAAATTGAAAGGCAAATTGAGCTACGCCACCACCAGCACCCGAAATCAAAACTTTATCTCCTTTCTTAATGCCTCCATGATAAAACGCAGAACGAAAGGCTGTAAGACCTGCAAGTGGCAAAGCAGCAGCTTCTTCTAAAGAAAGTGATTTTGGTTTTTCTACTAACCTATCTTGATTTACACAAAGAAATTCAGCAAATGTTCCATCAGTAGGCATTCCCAAAATATGATAATCAGCTGATTGGTGTCTCTCGTCGTCTCCCCAGTTGTTATTTGGATTGATAATTACCGTTTTGGATTCCCATTTTTTTGCATTTTCGCCTGTCTTTACGACAATTCCACAACCGTCTGAACCCAACGTTGCAGGGCGAATACCCGGATAAAGTCCTTCTCTTATCCATTGGTCTCTACGATTGAGAGCTGCTGTTTGCATTTGGATAAGCACTTCGTTTTCTTTTGGTTCAGGTGTTTTAACATCTTGAAGCTGAATTCTATCAGAATGAGAACTGTCTTTTTCTAGGAGGCGTAGGGCAAGCATAATTTCAATGGAAAATTAAAAATGAACAATTAAAAAATTAGCCGTTGTTGGTGTCTCCACCAACAACAAACACAACTTCTATTTTTTCGTTGCGCTCACAATATAATAAGAAAAATGATTTCTAGCCAATCCTAAAAGCATCGTCATGAGAGGAGCAAAGACATTGTTTTTTTGCTCTTGATGCAGACTAAAAATAGATTTTGATTGAATTTGTTTGAGTAAAAATTTAAGCGTAATATAAGGCACATGTGCCACCGAAGGAGCAACTCTCCAAGAAATATCTTCTACCTTAATATCTTTAAAACCGACTTTTTCCATTGCCTCTAAAAATGGTTTTATCTGCCCCATTTCTGTCAATGCCCAACATTCACAGTTTTTTTTATAGGCTTGATTTATCAAGAAAGGCAATTTTTCTCCATGTTTTAAAAAGCCATCTGCCACTACCAGTCTGCCTCCACTTTTGAGCAATCGGCTACTTTCTTTCAAAAACTCAAATTTATCTTTTCCATTGCCATAACAACTGCTCTCTATTGCATAAGCTGCATCAAAACTGTTCTTTTGAAAAAGTGTATTTTCGTAATTTGTACAAACAAATTGTATATTTTCTTTATTTTTTGATTCTTTTTCTAACAAAAATTTTCCTAACTCTATTTGCTCTTGTACAAGTGTAACGGCAGTAACTTTAGCCAAAGGATATGTTTGAGAAAAATACCTTGCACTCGTTCCCACACCACAACCCAAATCGATGGCTTTAACATCTTCACTATTTTTAGAAATTTCTAAACGAGCAAAAACTTCTTTTGTCATTTGAAGAAGCATTTTTTCCAAATCAAAAGGATTCATTCCCTTTTTGTAAAAACCAAAATGCATATGATAATTTTCACTCCAAAATTTATAATCTTCGGTCGCTTTTTGGTAGTAGTTGAGCAAACTTTGGTAGTTTGTAAGGTCTGTTTTCTCCTTTTTCTTAGAGGTATTTTTATCGGAACTAAAAGAAGTATGGGTTTGGTTTTTTTGAAAAGATAAAGAATCAGCAGCAGAGATAAGTGTATTATTCATAATTTTCATTTTAAATTGAAAATTTTGAAAGTATTAACGTAACTTTCTCCCTTTTGAGTTGCATTTTTTCATAACATTTTTTTATAAAACTGACTTTTCAACTTTAAAACACTGTAATACAACAACTTAAAAAAAACAAAATAATGACTTATATTATGGTAGATATTGAATCTGATGGTGCAATTCCATCCGATTACTCTATGATTTCACTAGGTGCAATCGTAGTAGATGAAGCCTTAGATAAAACGTTTTATGGCTGTTTGAAACCTATTTCAGAAAACTATAATCCAAAAGCATTAGCTGTTTCTGGATTTAGTAGGGAACAAACTCTTAGCTTTGAAGAACCCAAAATAGTCATGCAAGAGTTTAAAGATTGGATACATAAAGTTTGCGACAACAGACCTATATTTATTAGTGATAATAATGGCTTTGATTGGATGTTTGTCTGTTGGTATTTTCATCATTTTTTAGGAGAAAATCCATTTGGATTTAGCTCACAAAACTTAGGTAGTCTTTACAAAGGTATTGTTAAAGATACTTTCAAAAACTTTAAGCATTTGCGTCAAACTCGGCACACACACAATGCTCTTGATGATGCAAAAGGTAATGCAGAAGCATTGCTAACACTCAAAAAAGAATATGGATTGAAAATTAAGTTTTAAAAAAATCTTATTTCTCTTATTTTATTACAAGTGTCTTATTGCTATTTCATTCATATACAGGGGATTTGGCTTGAAATGTGTTAGAATTTTATAAAAATAAACTTATTTTGCTTATTATAAGTATAAATAATTAGGGAAGATTGTTATCCCCCATTATTTTGATAATTTTATAAAAAAGAATATCCTATCATTTCTAATCCATTACTATTTTGAAAAGAAATTTATTTATACTCCTGACAGGTATTGTTTTTAGTTTTTTTGGCTGTGTTGCTATTACACCTGCTGCTGTCGCTCAAACTTTAGACCCAGAAAAACCAAATATAGAACTTCTCTCTAATGAACAAATCCAAGAATGGAACGCCAAACCTATTGAAGAATGGAATAGCTTTTTTGGTTCAAAAACTGAAACTTGGAATCCATTCCAAATGAAATTTTATGAAGATGTATCTGTGAAAGCCCTTTCAGAAGAAGAAAAAGAAAAACTCATGAACTACCAAGATGCTGATTGGGAAGAGAAATTTGGAGGAACAATGGATACTTGGAAAATACATCAACTTCTTTTTTATTCAGCTATTTTAAATTTGGCTGTGAATTGATAAAATTTTCACATATTTCATAAAAAACTCATTCTTGCAATAAGAATGAGTTTTTTTTGTACTGAAAAGATTCGTATCTAACAAATTAGCTCATATCAATCTAACACTACTTTCTTACTTACTACCCTATCAGATAAAATTATTTGTACATAATACATTCCCTTTGTTAGAGTTCTCACATCAAAGAGGAATCGTTTTTTGGTAATTTGTTCCTTCTTACTTCTGATTACTTCTTGTCCTAGACTATTAAAAATTTTGATGGTTACCTCATCACTTGTTTGCAGTTCTATATATGTATTGAGATAATCTTTTGCAGGATTAGGATAAATCAATACTTGGTAATTTGTATCTGGTTCTCCTCCTGTTATAACTGGAGTGTCAACGACCACTAATCTACGACTCAAAGAATCTATACAACCTATTGAGTTTCTAGTAATTAGTGTAATTTCGTATTCTCCCTCTCGTTCAAAGACAGTTTGTGTATTCTGTGTAGTTCCTATCTGCCCATTACCAAAACTCCAATACCACCAAACAGCATCTTGGCTATTATCTGTTAAGAACAATGTATCTTGCTCAAATAGATTAAGTGTATCGGTTACACTCATTTCAAAATCAGATGAAGGGCGAGCAAAACCTATATGAACCTTCACAGCACGGCTTTCTAAGGCAGAATCTAGATTGGTAACCCAAAAGTTTTTAGGCTCTCCAACAAAGCCTACATTGTATGCTCTTCCTGTATAAATAGGCTGGTCAGTAGTGGCAGAATTATAAAAATTAAATAATGTTCCTCCTTGTGGAATAATTGTAACGGAATCATTTTTACATATAAAAATATCATTTATAATAGGCTTAGGAGAACGACTAAAGACCTGTAAATTTTTGGAGGATTGTCCTTGACAACCTTCTGTTGTTCTTACTGTAAGTGTAATGGTATAATTTCCTTGTGCATTATATGAATGTATTGGATTTCGGTTTGTTGAAGTTGTACCATCTCCAAAATCCCAAAGCCAACTCATAGCACGAGGAGTAGTATCTATAAAACTAACCGTTGTTTGCTCATCTAAATAAAGTTCTCTAGGAAAATCAAAATTAGGTGTTACTTGTATTACTTCCAAACGTGTACTCACAGGCTCACTCTCAATCAATGAATCAGCTCCTTTAATGTATAAAACTTCTGGAATTTCAGTGTTTGTGCTAAATGAAATTTCCTGTCCTTGTGCAATCGGTAGAGAATCCAACCTAGAATAAAAATTAAATAATCTTCCCCCACTCGGACGAATAGTAATATTTCCTCCTTTACAAATTTTGATAGGAGATGTAATCATTGGACGAGGTGAAGCCTTACCTACATAAAACCACTTTTCTACTACTTTCTCACACCCAAACTGATTAGTTACAGTCATTTTCACTTTATACCTTCCTTGTGCTGAATAAGTATGTCTTTTAGTTACACCAGTTTGAATAGGTGAGCCATCTCCAAAATCCCAAGTAGTATTTTCAATAAAAAAGTCTCCAGAAGACATATTTTGAAATAGTACGTTGTCATATAAAAGGGTATCATACTTAGGACTAGCAACAAAATCTGCATCTAATCTTACCCACTGAACCTTAACCAACACTTTATCGCTTTCTAAGGCAAAATCTATATTAGAAACATAAAGACTATCAAGAGACTTAGGTGGAATCACATAACTTCTTCCTGTTGATAATAATGTATGTTGAGCATTATAAAACCTAAAATTAGTGCCATTTAATGGACGTATTTCGATAGAACGATTATCACAAGACTGTTGGGAAACAGTTGCAATAACAGGCTTTGGAGATTTTCGAACTACTTGAATCGTTTTTGACTTTGTACTAGTACAGCCTGCAATATCTGTTATGGTTAGAGTAACTGTGTATATTCCTTGTTGAGCATAAGAAATAGAAGGTGGATTTTGCAAAGTAGAGGTCTGACCATTTCCAAAATCCCACGACCAAGAGAGTGCATTTTGGCTAGCATCTTGAAAAATAACACCACTTGTTTGGTCTAAATTGAGTTGAGAAGGAGCAGTAAAATCAGCTACTGCTGTGCGTGTGCTAAAATATAAAACAGTATAATCTCCTTCCAAAACAGAATCTGTATTGGTTACATAAAACTCTCTTCCCAAATCTGCTGGAGTAAGTGTAAAAGATGTTCCAGCTTGAATAGGAGTTTGAGTGTTTGCTATATCATATAATCTAAAATTTGTTCCTCCTTGTGGTGTAATAGTATAAGAAGTATTCTCACAAAGTGTATTATTTACTATTGGAGTAGGAGATATAGAAGAGGAAGGGTCAGTTGCCAACATTGCAGCATCATGAGCTTCTCTTAACGCCATTAGAGTGGGAGCAATCATAACTACAAAAGTAACTTTTCTTGTCTCATCGATAGCAAAGTTTTGTAAAACAGTCCCTACAATATGAGCTACATCTGCACCTCCTGTACTAAAGCCTGCACGCCTACGAGCAATTCCAGTAGAAATACTCTGATATTTTTCAGCAGATGTAAATCCGTCCACTACATTAATATTATTTCCTCCAACATTTTCAAAGTCTAAAGCAAAATATGTTTTATTAGAACTAATTGCTTTTATACCAGCATATCCACTTGCTCCATTGCCAAATACATAACCAAACTCACGTTCATTGTCCCATTCGGCAAAATTTCTAGTATAGTCTCCTAAGTTCCAGTCATAATACAAACCTACATTCATTGAATCCATTACAGCACCACTCACATTTGTAAACTCATATTCTAAGATAATATATTGATGATGTGGAGTATTTGTTCTTCCTTTAACTGTATGTTTTACATGTACACCCACAGGAGGACTAACTACTCCCAAAGTATCAGCAAACTCTGATGATGCCTTTGTAAAAAACGGTGTTTTTTGTACTATTCTTGGAATATCTATTAATTTGAAATCATCATCTTTATAGACATTACCAATATTTGTCAGAATATTATCTGAAACATTATTATCAGACTTTCCTACAATCAAACCTCCTTCTTGTAATGTTTGTGAACCAGACGATTTAACTCCACCTCCAAATCTATTATAAATATCGTAATATCCTACACGCCCATTTCCTGTAAGTGTAAACTGAATCGTATTGAACGGAATTTCTAAATAAGGCGCATTTACAGGAATACTAAAATATTGATAATCTGAATAATTGGTATCTGAAAATCCTAAACGAAATTTCACGTTTATATCTAGTGGAGCATTTTGGGAGACAATAAAACGAAACGGACGGCTTGAATTGTTTTTCTGCTGCATTGTTGTCATCTCTCCAATATCAAATACACTGTCTAAAAATTGGATGTGTGGAGAAGTAGTAGAGATAAGTATTCTAGCATTTTGAGTAGTAGGTTTCAAGTAGTTTATAAAATCAGCTTCTAAGGTTATTGTATCCCCAGAAAATGCAGCTTGTCCATTTCGACCAAAAAAAGAAAAATTATCCATTCGTATGGATTTTGCAGTAACTTCTTCACTCAAAGCTCTAAAGGCATTTACTCTTCCCTTTCCTAACTTCTCTAAGAATGGAGCATTAGCAGGTTGGCTATATTTATCATCTGCCGTTATTCTCACAAGCTCTCCTGCTTGGCTTGCAGACAGGTTTGGAAATGCTGAACGCACAAGTGCTGCAACACCAGCAACAAATGGGGAGGCATAAGAAGACCCCCAAGCATAACTATATGCGCCATTTACATGTGTAGTCAAAACTCTAGCTCCTGGAGCCATTACATCTACATAATTACTGTATGTAGCTCCAGAAAAACGATTATCCCCTTGATCAGAATGAGCTACTGATAATACGTGTTTGTAAGATGCTGGAAAAAAATCTAATTCTAAGTTGGTATTGCCTGCCGAAGCCACAACTAAAGCATCTTGAACCAAAGTAACATAGTCAATAACGTCTTGTTCCCACTGAAAACATAAATTTGGACGTCCAATAGAAACATTGATTACTTTACATCCATTTTCGGCTGCATATAGTATTGCATCATACATATTAACGATTGTATAACTAGGTGACAGAACATTTACAGGCAAAAAACGACAGTCAAAGCTAGTTCCTGCAATGCCTAATCCGTCGTCTGTTGTAGCAGCAGCCATACCTGTAACTCCTGTTCCATGTCCTTGATAATCACTTACATTTGGGTTCATAGAACCAAAATTGTAGCCCAAACTATCATCTACAAAACCATTATTGTCATCATCTACACCTGCTTGTCCATATTTTTCAGCGTAATTTACTTTAATTTGATTTTTCAAATCTTGATGATTTGTTTTTACTCCTGTATCTATAATTCCAATAACAGTATTACTATCTCCCTTGTGTAGTCCCCAAGCTGCATATAACTCTGCAACACCTAACTGCCACTGTGTAGGCATTGATACATCATTAGGAATATAAGGAGGAGCTAAAATATAATTTGGATAGATAGGTTCAGCATATTCAACAAAATCTTGTTTTTGATAATAATTGATGGCTTCTTCTACTGTGGTAGTAGAAGAAATTTCTATTTCATACCAGTCTTGAAGACGAACTACATTAGCTGTCGCTTTTTTTAGATGAAAGGTTGTATTGTTTATTGATGAAGGCGCAAATCGCTTTTTTATAGTCTTCGTTTTAAGTGCCTTACTTACAGATTCTAGTTTAGGTTTTGTACTAGGTTTGATTTTGACCATAAGTTTGTTATCCAATGGTCTTATATCTGAAAAATTAGTGGGTAGGTATTGTGCCTCACTTATGTTTATACATACAATACAAAGTAAGATACAACTTACCATTGATAGTATATTTTTATTCAATTTTGGTAAAACTATATTCATAATTGATCTAATCTAAAAAATACATTTCAAAGCCTATACAGACACAACAGCTAACTTATTATTAACGAATTGAATTGGTTTTAGTTACAAAAATAAAAAATACCTAAGTAGAAATAGTAATATATAACTCACTTGTAATCAAAAAGTAATATAACAAAAAAACCAACTATTTTTCAATAATTGGTTTTTTTGTTGTTTAAATCAAAACCTAAATAAAGGTTTGATTCTAAAATTATAGATAATCAATTATTATCTAACAATTTTGAATTCTACACGACGGTTGATTGCCATGTTAGCTTGGTTAGCTCTTCCGTTCACTTCATTTGGAACAGTTGGTTGTGATTCACCATATCCTTCTGACTCCAAACGCTCTGTAGGAATACCTTTTCCAACTAAGTAATCCAATGCAGATTTAGCACGGTTTTGAGACAGACGTTGGTTGTAAGAATCTCCACCACGGTAGTCAGTGTGAGCTTCAATACGGATTTTCATTTTAGGATAATCTGTCAAGAACTGATACACTTTGTCTAGTTCTGCTCTTGCTTCTGCATTCAAATCCCAACGAGCTGTTGCGAAGTTGATGTTGTCAAACTTGATTTTAGTAGCATCAAGCATATAAAGAATCTTGTTTACTTTGTCTCCAAACTGCGCTTGAGTAAGGTCTAAAGTATCTGTTTCTTCCATATAGTTTCCTGTTGCTTCAGCAGTGAGAGTATAAACTTGTCCTGGATCAAGACGAGCTTCATATTTACCAGTTCCTGTTTTTTCTACATCTCCAATGCTTGTATCATCAGCTGCTTTAACAGTAAGTTTTGCATCTACTGGCTGCTCATCAATAGCATCAAGAAGAGTAACTGTAACTTCAACACCTTTAGGTACTAGACGTACTCTCTGATAAAGGTTTGTGATTTCGTCAGCATCTGTGAAATCCCACATAAACTCATAAGGCAAATAATCTTCGTGATTAATGCTTACTTTATATTTATTTCCTTCTGTAATTACAGTAGAGAATTTACCAGTTTCTTCGTCGTTGTAACGGTCATATCCTAAAGAAGGACGAGTAAGGTTTTCAAACTTCATGATAGTATATACAGGCTCTCCTGTTACAGAATCCTCTACATTACCACGAGCTAACATTACTTTACGAGGAGCAAATCCTGGAGGTACTAATGTCCAGAAAATTTCATGAGAAGCATTCATATCTGCATCAAAATACATAACCGTATGCGCTCCGTCGTCTGGAGCAACTGTTACATAGCCTTCTGCTGAAAGGTGATTAGCAAAATCAGCAGCCATAGGCTCACCCCAAGACTCACCTTCCATTCTTGACATAAACAAATCAAAATCTTTAGCATCAGCACGGATACCTTTAGTGTTTGCTTGCATTTTAGCTCCATCTCTCATAGAAGTATAGAACATTGTTTCACCGTCAGGCATGATACGGAATGCTTTGCTACAATCTTCGTTCATAGCACCTTCTAGCTCTTCACCAGCAGACCACTTGTCGTCAGCAGAACGCTTAGAAACCATAGCTGTATAACACCATACTTTTTCTTTACCAGATTTTTTAGCATCTGTTCCTTCAGTTGAACCAGCTTCAGAAGTTTCATTCTCTGCACCTTCAGCACGTTGCATGTAGTAAAGACGATTTCCATCAGCAGAAACTGTAGGGAAACCTTGATAATCAGCAGTGTTTACATCACCTAAGTTAGTAGGCTCGCCAAACTCTCCATCTTTGCTTTCACGAGTAGAAACATACAAATCCATTCCTCCTTTAGTATCTTCCATGTTAGAAGAGAAGAAAAGGCTAAGTCCGTCGTAGCTAAGAAAAGGACCTGCAATTACAGTGCTATCTCCAGCCTTAGAATTAATTGATTCTAATGCAACTGGCTTAGTCCACTTGCCATTGTCATCACGAGTAGTCATGTAAAGACCATATCCTTTCCAAGTTTTTCCTCGGTTAGATTGGAAAATAAGAGTTTTTCCATCACGACTGATAGCAGGAGACACTTCATCAGTCATTAGTTGATTTACGGCAGGAGGTAAGCGAAAACGCTGTGGGTCACGCCATTGTTCGTAGATGCTAGTAGCACCATCTTTTGCTTTGTCGTCGCTTTCAGCTGTTGTAGAGGCATCATCTTGTGCCTTAACAAATGTCCCAGCTAAAAGAAACATGAGCAATAAGCTCAAATTACGGATTCCTTTTTTCATAATCAGGGTATTAGATTGAGATTAGCGATTAGGTTAAGTTGTTACAAAGAAAATAAATACTATAAAAGAGACCAACTTTAAGTTGAAATAATTTAGCATAAATCGAAAATAAAGTAGATTTTCCTAAGAAAAATTTTCAAAACTCTACTAAAGTTATTAAAAATACTTTAAAAAGTGAGTAGTTAGTCTGTACATCAAAAATCGCTAGAATTTGATATGTTTTATAAGACTACTCAAATTTAATCTACTATTTATTTTTACTCATAATTATTTCTATACCTTATTTTTGGTTTTTATCAAAATCTCTCTGTAAAAATATAACGCAAAAATACGTAAAAACAAATACAGAACAGACTTTTTCATCAGACAAATCATTCAAAACTAAAAGAATGACATGTCTTTATTGCATTTCATAGTATAAAAAATACTTCGCAATTTGTTTGAATTAAAATAAATTTTGGTTAGAAAGAATTTGTTAGGTATAATAACAAATTATTCTTTCCATAAAAATACAAAGATAGTTGTTTGCAAATTTAAAGCAAAAAAAGCAGAGTTAGTGCGAAATAATATGTTTTTTAGGAAAAAAATTCTCAAAAGTCAAAAAAATAAAATTGGATACTACACTAAAACGACTCATAAGTTGCTCTGACAAATCGTAAATTTTCTTGCAAATCTTTAAAAATAATACAATTTTCTAATCCAAAACTTATGAAAAGCTCTTTTGTTTCTTTTGCTAGATATTGATTGACTTCAACATATAAGAAACTATTCTTATTAACAGTAGTATTTGTGAAAAATTCAGCAATGGCTTTATAAAAAATGAGAGGATTGGTGTTTTCTACAAAAAGTGCTATATGTGGCTCATAATCAAGGACATTTGCACTCATAGTTGCCTTCTCATTTTCCTTTATATAAGGAGGATTACTGACAATATGTGTTATATTTTTTATCGCTTTACAGTTTCTTACCTCTTCTTTATCAAGAAAATTTAGTTGTAGAAATTCTATATTTTCCACATTATTTTTCTTAGCATTTTTTTTAGCTATCTCTAAAGCCTTTTCAGATATATCAATCGCAATAAAATGAAAATTAGGTAAATTTTTAGCAAGAGCAATACTGATACACCCACTTCCTGTACCAACTTCTAAAAATATTTCTTTGTTCTCTTTTCTATTCTCAAAGTCTTTTAAAATTTGATGTACCAGTTCTTCTGTTTCGGGTCGGGGTATCAAGACATTAGGGCTTACTTCTAGGTCTAAACCATAGAAATAAGCCTTTTTAGTAATATGTTGTAGAGGTTCATTATTTTTCAGGCGCTCTACACTTTGGTTTAGAAACTCAATTTCTTGTTGTGTTAAGAAACGACTAGAGAAATCAATTCTATTTATCTGTAAAGTATCTTCAATTAAAAAACGCAGTATTGTTTGTACTTCCCTTTCATCTGTCTGATTAGTAGAAAGTAAATACTGAGTATTTTTTTTTATAAATTCTGAAATGAGCATCTAAGAAATAATGAAAACTAAGAAGAAACAGTATTAATTATGAAACATCTTAATAGCTTGCTCTATATACTTGAATGTTGTCAAGATTTCTGGTTTTCCATCCACTAAAGCAACTGTATGTTCGAAGTGGGCAGCAGGTTTTCCATCTTTTGTTACAATAGACCATCCATCATCTGACTGCAAAACACTACGACTCCCCATATTTACCATTGGCTCAATAGCAATCACAAGTCCATTTCTAATTTTTTCTCCCTTACCTGCTTTTCCAAAGTTAGGTACTTCTGGAGCTTCATGCATCTTTCTTCCTACTCCATGTCCTACTAGCTCACGAACCACTGTATAATTATTTTTTTCTACATGCTTTTGAATGGCATTACTAATATCCCCTATTCTATTGCCATATTTCATGTTCTCAATACCAATATACAAGGCTTCTTTAGTAACTTTCAATAGATTCCTAATCTCTGGGGCAACATTACCAATTTCATAAGTATAGGCACTATCAGAATGAAAACCATCTAAGAAAACACCACAATCAACAGAAATAATATCGCCATTTCTTAGAGGTCTGTTATTGGGTAAGCCATGAACTACTTGATTATTTACAGAAGTAAGAATAGAACTAGGGCAATCATATAGTCCTAAAAAGCTAGGTTTTGCTCCATTATCCTTGATAAACTCATAAGCTATCTTATCAAGCTCATTGGTAGTGATTCCAGGCATAATGCGTTTGGCAATTTCAGCATGTGTGCGTCCTAAAAGGTCAGCACTCTTACGCATTTTCTCTAAATCTTGTGCTGTTTTGTATATTGGTTTTCCCATTTTTCTATTGATTTTATTATCAAAAAGTAAAATAAAGGGTTAATAATTTCATCTAAAAAAACAAAGCATCAAGTCGATTCTTGATGCTTTGTATAATGATTTTAAAATCTAAACAAGTCGTACTCGCATTATATAATACAATGAAGAAGTGATTTGTTTTGATTTATATATAGTTCATTGGTTGTGCTTGACGACCTTTTACACTTCCTGTATTCATAAGTCCATCGTATTCTTTGTTCAATAGGTAACTCTCAATCTGTTGAAGTGTATCTAATACAACACCTACCATAATGAGAAGAGATGTTCCTCCATAGAATTGAGCAAACTGAGTACCTACACCAGCTGCTGCTGCTAAAGCAGGAAGTACAGCTACAATCGCAATAAAAATTGCACCTGGAAGAGTAATTCTATCTAAAATTTTACCTAAGTAGTTTTTGGTTTCTTCCCCTGGAGTAACACCTGGTACAAACCCTCCACTATCTTTCAAATTATCTGCAATTTGTTGTACATTGATAGTCATTGCAGTATAGAAGAACGTGAATGCAATAATCAAGACAGCAAAAAGAACATTGTATTCTATTGAAGTAAAGTCTGAAAATGCTTGTGCTACATAATCTGCATTTGGCGTATCATCACCTTGAAAAGCTCCAGCTACCAAAGGAGGTAAAAACATAAGTGCTTGTGCAAAGATGATTGGCATTACACCTGCTGCATTTACTTTAAGAGGTAATGCAGAACGTTTCTTTTGAGTAAGCATTTGCTTTTGAGAACGACCTGCTACTTGCTTTACATACTGAAGTGGAACATAGCGTACAGCTTGTACAATAAGAACAACTCCCATAACTACCAAGTATAAAGCTAAAACCTCTAAAACAAAAAGAAATACTCCACTTGCTCCTTTTGAAGTTGCTTCTGAAACGATTGCCATTGGGAAACGTGAGATAATACCTATCATAATGAGAAGTGAAATACCATTTCCAATTCCTTTATCTGTGATTTTTTCTCCTAACCACATACAGAAAACTGTACCTGAAGTGAGAATAACAATAGATGATATTAAGAAGAACGTTTGATCTATAATAATTGCATCTACTGGAACAGTTCCTTTTAAGTAGGCAAAACCTTGTCCGATAGTAATAAGTATAGTAAGCGCACGAGTGATTTGAGTAAGTTTTTTACGACCCGACTCTCCTTCTTTCTGCATTTTTTGGAATGTCGGAACAGCCACAGTAAGAAGTTGAATGATAATTGATGCAGAGATATAAGGCATGATACCTAAGGCAAATATTGAGGCACGCTCAAATGCACCTCCTAAAATATTATCTATAAAGCCTAAAATACCATTTTTTCCTGTATCAAGTTTACTTGGATCAACACCAGGTAAAACAATAAAAGAACCTAAACGAAAAACCATTAGTAATCCAATAGTAAGGAAAATACGGTCTTTGAGTTCCTTTACAGAAAAGATATTTTTTATAGTTTCAAAAAACTTCTTCATAATGCTTTTTCTAGTTTACTAAATTTCATAAGCCTTTAGACTTATAATACTAGATATATAGTAATTAGTATAAATTATAATCAAGTTAAGCCGATTATGAGCTACTTTCATAGAGCATAATCGGCTTTCTTGTTGTTAGAGTGTAGTTGCTTTTCCTCCTGCTTTTTCAATGCTTTCTTTAGCAGCAGCAGAAAATTTATGTGCAGTAACCTCAATAGCTGTTGTCAGTTCTCCACGATTCAATACTTTTACCAAATCGCCTTTTCCTGCCAAACCATTTGCAGCTAATAATTCTACATCAATAACAGTAGTATTTTTCTTTGTAGCAAGTTCTTGAAGAGTATCCAAGTTAATTGGCTTATAAGCAACACGAGCTGGGTTTTTAAAACCAAACTTAGGTACACGACGTTGAAGTGGCATCTGTCCACCTTCAAAACCTAATTTTTGGCTATAACCAGAACGAGATTGCGCTCCTTTATGTCCACGTGTAGATGTACCACCACGTCCAGATCCTTGTCCACGACCTACTCTTTTGCTAGACTTTACAGCCCCTTTTGCAGGTCTTAACTGATGAAGTTTCATTTCTTAGATTAGTTTATATAATTACCCAAAACTCGCTATTTCCTAATCCATTTTATAGGCTAAACGCTTTGAGTAAAATGTAATGAGATTAAAAGACAAAATCCTTAGAAAAAACAAACAACAATAAGTCTTTGCTTAATAAGGAATTTGTTCAAGTGAGTGCAAAGGTAGAAAAAAAAATCTTTTTCTAAAGTATTCTGAAGATAAGATTTAAAGTTATCCTCAAAATATCGTGTTTATAACCTATGCTTCCTCTACTTTTACTAAATGTTCTACAGCCTTTACCATTCCAAGTATGTTAGGAGTATTTTCCTGCTCTACGGTTTGGTGCATTTTGCGAAGCCCTAGAGCTTCCAAAGTTAGGCGTTGTTTTTTTGGGCGTTTGATTGAGCTACGCACCTGAGTAATACGAATTTTCGCCATTTTACTAAATAGTTTTTGGTAATCAGATAAATTGACAATGTAAAATTGATAATTAAAAATTACTTAAACTTCAAATTAATAAGCCTCAAACTGTTATTTACAAGACAATTTATTGTAAAGACATTGAGAATGAAGTCAATAATTGAATTGATAATTATCAATTATAAATTATTCATTGTTAATTACTTTCTTACCCATTAAAAACTTTGGTAAGATTAACACCACGCTGCTCTGCTACTGCTTTTGCATCACGCATACGCAATAATGCATCAAATGTAGCACGAACTACGTTTCCTGGGTTATTTGAGCCTTGAGACTTAGCAAGTACGTTTTCGATACCGATTGCTTCCAATACGGCTCTTGCACCACCACCAGCAATAACTCCAGTACCTGGCGTTGCAGGTTTGAGCATTACTTTAGCTGCGCCAAATTTACCAATAATAGGATGTGGTATCGTATTTTTGATAATTGGTACTTTCACTAAGTTTTTCTTAGCGTCTTCTATACCTTTTTGAATAGCATCTGTTACTTCATTGGCTTTACCAAGACCGTAACCTGCTACACCGTTGCCATCGCCAACTACAACTAATGCTGCAAAGCTGAAACGACGACCACCTTTTACTACTTTTGCTACACGATTGATAGTAACTACTTTTTCTTTTAGTTCTATTTCGCTTGCTTTAACGGTATTTACGTTTGCTGCCATAATTTATGAGGTCGGTTGCAAAGTGTTTAGAATTGAAGTCCACCTTCTCGTGCGCCTTCTGCTACTGCTTTGATATTTCCGTGATATAAGAAACCATTTCTGTCAAAAACTACTTTATCGATACCTTTTTCTTTAGCACGCTCAGCAAGTTTTGAACCTACTTGCTTTGATAGTTCTTGGTTGATATGTTTCTCAGCATCAATATCTTTGAGAGAAGCACTCACAAGGGTACGCCCATTTACATCGTCGATGAGCTGGGTATAAATATATTTGTTGCTGCGAAATACAGAAAGACGTGGTCTTTCGGCTGTTCCCGCTAATTTTTTACGAATACTACGTCTAATACGAGTTCGACGCTGACTCTTGCGTGAGGTAGTTGCCATGATACTAGTTTATTATAAAATTTCTCAAAATAAGGAACACGAAGTTATCGTATTATTTTTTTTATACTAATTTTTCAATCAGTTAAAATTACTCAACGATTATTTACCTGCGCTCTTACCAGCCTTACGACGAATCTGTTCGCCCACAAAGCGTACACCTTTACCTTTGTACGGCTCAGTCTTACGAAGTGAGCGTATTTTAGCAGTAATGTGTCCGAGTAATTCTTTGTCGCTAGATTCTAAGGTAACTTTAGGGTTCTGACCTTTTAGCATCTCAGTACTTACACTAACTTCTTTAGGAATTTGCATAAAGATATTGTGTGAGTAACCCAAGTTCAGCTCAAGAATTTGTCCTTTTGCTTCTGCTTTGTATCCTACACCTACAAGCTCCAATTGAGTCTTGTAACCTTCAGATACGCCTTGAACCATATTCTGTACCAAAGCACGGTATAAACCATGCATAGCACGAGTTTGTTTTTCTTCGTTAGAACGCTCAAAAACCAACTTTCCATCTTCTTCTTTTACAGAAATTCTAGGGTCAATCGTACGAGTAAGCTCGCCTTTTGCACCTTTTACTTTGATGGTGTTGTCCGAAACGTTAATAGTTACTCCACTAGGGATAGTAACTGGGTTTTTACCAATTCGTGACATTTTCTATCAGATTTATTAGATGGTTCAATTATCAATTACGAATTTGTCAATTACGAATTAAATTACTCTAAATAGTAATAAAATTATTATGTATTTTGAAACTCATCTTATCATTGAAACAATCTAAATGAATTATACGAATTATATGAAATGAGTGCAATATTAATATACGTAACAAAGTACTTCTCCTCCTACGTTGCTACTTCTTGCCTCTTTGTCAGTCATAACACCGTGTGAAGTTGAGATTACAGCGATACCCAATCCATTGAGTACACGAGGTAATTCATCAGACTTACGGTACTGACGCAAACCTGGCTTACTTACACGCTCTAAGTGCGTGATAGCAGGAGTACGAGTAGCAGGATGATACTTTAATGCTATTTTGATAGAAGCTCCTACTGGTGCATCTACAAATTTATAGCCTTGTATATAGCCTTTATCATACAAAATTTTAGTCATTTCCTTCTTCAATTTTGAAGCTGGAACTTCTACAATTCTATGATTAGCTTTGATTGCGTTTCTGAGTCTAGTCAGATAGTCTGCAATAGGATCCGTTGTCATTCCCTCAAGGTTTATATTCAGGAAATATGAAAAAAGAACTTAATTTTTTATTCCCCAAAGATTAAAAATATTATATATAAAATTCTAAAGAATTTGGGTAAGTATAGTCCTTGTAAAAAGAATTACCAGCTTGATTTTGTTACACCTGGTATTTTTCCATCGTTAGCCATTTCTCTAAAAACAACACGACAGATACCAAAACGGCGCATGTAGCCACGAGGGCGACCCGTCAAACGGCAACGATTGTGCAAACGAACTGGAGAAGCATCCTTTGGAAGCTTATCTAAAGCGATTTGTGCTTCAATATCTCCTTCTTTTGCACGTTTTTTTAATTCTGCACGTTTTTCAGCATATTTATCTACCAACTTTTGGCGTTTACGCTCACGTGCAATCATCGATGATTTAGCCATAACTTATGATTGACTTAGATTTGGATTTGAACTTTATTAAATTTGAACTTCAATTCGGCTCAGTTCTGAATACAATATTACTTAAATATTGATTTAGATAAGTCAGATTTGTTCAAAATTGATTGAAATTAGCTGCGAAAAGGCATACCAAGTTCTTTCAAAAGAGCCAATCCTTCCTCATCAGTTTGAGCAGTAGTAACAAAAGTAATATCCATTCCTGTAATTTGCTTCACTTTATCGATCGAAATTTCAGGGAATATAATTTGTTCTTTCACGCCCAAAGTGTAGTTTCCACGACCATCAAAGCCTTTATCACTAATACCTTTGAAGTCACGTACACGAGGCATTGAAACTGTTATCAAACGGTCTAAGAATTCATACATCTGATCGCCTCTAAGTGTTACACGCACACCAATCGGCATATCTTCACGAAGTTTAAAGTTCGAGATAGCTTTCTTAGAGTATGTCGGTACAGCACGTTGTCCAGCGATAGTAGAAATTTCTTCTACGGCAGTATCGATGAGTTTCTTGTCTGAGACAGCTTTTCCAACTCCACTATTAATACAAATTTTTTGTAAACGAGCCACTCTCATGACTGATTTAAACTCAAATTTGTCTTTTAGAGCAGGAACTACTTCATTGAAGTATTTATCTTTTAAACGAGGTGTTGCCATAACTTAAATAATTTCACCACTTTTTTTAGAATAACGAACAAGTTTACCGTTCTCATCTTTCTTACGTCCGATACGTGTTGCAGTACCAGATTTAGCATCTACATGTGCTACGTTGCTGATGTGAATAGGAGCTTCCATTTCGATGATACCACCTTCTGGATTGTTTGCAGACGGCTTGATATGCTTTTTTACCATATTCAAACCTTCTACAATTACACGTTGCTCTTTAACTTTTACTTCAGTAATTGTTCCTTGTTCGCCTTTGTGGTTGCCCGCAATTACGATTACGTTGTCTCCCCTCTTTACATGAAGTTTGACAGATTTTTGAGTGTTTTTCTTTTTCATAATCCGTAAGGATTTGTACAATTAGTACATTAGTGTCTAACACTTAAATAATTTAAAGAAGACTTTTATAGAAAGTTCTATTAAAGTACTTCGGGAGCTAAAGATACAATTTTCATGAATCTTTTATCTCTTAGTTCACGTGCCACTGGGCCGAAAATACGAGTTCCACGAGGCTCGTCTTGAGCATTGAGGAGTACTGCTGCATTTTCTTCAAAGCGAATATATGAACCATCTTTACGGCGTATTTCTTTTTTCGTACGCACTACGACTGCTTTCGAAACTGCTCCTTTCTTGACATTTCCAGAAGGGATTGCAGATTTAACAGAAACGACAATTTTATCTCCTACAGAAGCATAACGTTTTTTCGTACCACCTAATACACGGATACATAAAACTTCTTTTGCTCCAGAGTTGTCAGCAACTGCCAAACGACTTTCTTGTTGAATCATCGCTCAATAATAATTAAAGAGTGAAACGATGTGCTACTAAAATTGATTATAAATGAACAACCAAAAAAAGTAACGTTATTTTTAGAATGTTCTGCTAAAAATAATTTATAGCAGAACGAGAAAGGCTTTTTATTGTAATAAAATACAATTACTTCGCACGTTCTAAGATTTCGACCAAACGCCAACGCTTACGTTTGCTGAGTGGTCTTGTTTCCATAATACGAACACGGTCTCCAATATTAGCAGTGTTGCCTTCATCGTGAGCCATAAAATTTGAAGTTTTCTTTACAAATTTTCCGTACAATGGGTGCTTTACTCTACGCTCTACCGAAACTGTAATCGTAGATGTCATTTTATTACTTTTGACAATTCCGATACGTTCTTTACGGCTTTTGCGTTCTAGTTTTGTTTCTTGTTCCATAGTAAGAATACTGTTAGCAGCAATTAAATTAATAACTACTTGGATTTAGCAATTTGTCTTGCTCTTTGTTCAGTTTTTAGACGAGCTACCATGCGTTTTGCATCTCTGATGCTTGAAGGGTTCTCAATTTGAGAAATAGCGTGGCTAAACTTCAAGCGTTGGAGTGCAGTTTGCTGTTCAGCTATTTTAGCTTTCAAGGCTGCATCATCTAGTCCTCTGATTTCTTCTCTTGTTTCTTTAAGTGTCATAACTTCGTCAAGTTAAAGGTCGGTTAAGATTAAGTTTTTTACCCTCTCAAAACGCTGATTCATTTAGCTATTAAGCATCAAAATCAATACGCTTAACAAATTTAGTTTTGATTGGTAATTTTTGAGCAGCCAGACGCAATGCTTCTTGCGCTAGTGCTTTATCAACACCTGAAACTTCAAAAAGTACTGTACCTGGTACGACAGGAGCTACCCAATATTCAGGAGCACCTTTACCCTTACCCATACGAACCTCTGCAGGCTTCTTGGTAATTGGTTTGTCAGGAAAAATGCGAATCCATACCTGACCTTGACGCTTCATTGCACGAGTAACAGCAATACGAGCTGCTTCGATCTGACGTGAAGTAATCCACGCTGGCTCCAAGGCTTTGATACCGAAATCACCAAAATCTACTGTATAACCACGTTGAGCAATACCTCTAGTACGACGTACTTCTTTATGACGTTTACGAAACTTGGTGCGCTTAGGCTGTAACATAACTCCTTTTGCGTTTAATGGTCTTTAAAAAGATAAATTTGAAAATAACCTTTTGAGAAAATCAATAACTGAATTATGAATCTGCTTAAAAAATCATTTCAAAATATCAATTATGAATTACGTTTTCTATGTTTTTCTTTAAGAAAAAAGCAATAAAAAAAGTCTTTTAAGTGAAAGTAAAGATTCTGATTAAGAACTCTAACTTCTTTAAAAAACTTAATATAATTTTATTCTACTGAAAGAAGTCTGATTAGATTACGCTTTTCAAATCCCTTGTAGATACTATGCAAAACTTTTACACAGAATGGATTCTTTCTCAAAAATGTGTAATGAGACAAATTTGACTTACTCATTACTACTTCTATAACCTTTAAAATTAAAGATATAAGGAAAGCGATTTTGAAAAAGGACTTGTACGTATAAAGCATTTTGCTCACGTATAGTATCCTTTAGGGAATGCAAAGGTACGAATAATTTGCAGTATTCCAAATAGTTAGTATAAAAATTATCAATTATTTTTCTTATTGAGGAACTTTTTT